>DATNQK010000621.1:0-6702 GCA_036704065.1 Stenomitos sp. | reverse complement strand
AAAACATTCGTTTTAAATTATAAATTTATGCATTTATCTTTACATAAATTCACATTCTTGCGGTGAGTAGGAGTTCTTCTTGCTCCGCCAACGATTTCCAGCCAGCATGCCATAAACGCTTGTCCTGCAAGGTTTTGGCATTAATCCAGAAGCGGACGCCGGGATCGCAAGACGACACCATTTCGGCAAACACGATGCTGCCTTGATTCTTGCGATTCGCAACTTGGAAGTGACGCCACCCGAAGGTGGGTTCTTGAGCAGTCCACTTAGAATGAAGCAAGTAGGGATACTTTTGCTTTTTCACAGGCTTCTTTACAAGCGCACAGGTGGTTTAACTCCAAGCTCCGATAAAAGTCGACCCGTGTCAACATGCTGTTTAAAAAGTTGCTGAATGCACTCAACTTTAATGGTTTCGCTAAAGCGAGCCTGACTGAACGCTTTATCAACCAGTTCAACGGTCGTGAGGGTATCGAGATCAACCGACAAAACCGGAACTTCCAGGTCTTCCGCCCGATGTAACACAATCGAGTTGGGCGAAAAGTGGCCCGTTAAAATCAAACAATTGGTGGCCGACTCCAACGCAGCCAGCTGAATATCGGTGCGATCGCCGCCCGTGACAACTGCCATATTGCTGGCTCGGTTAAAATAGCGCAACGCCGAATTGACGTTCATTGCACCAATACTGAGCTGCTCTACCATTAAATCCAGGCGATCGCCGCAGCATAAAACCTCTGCATCAAGCTGATGCACAACCTCGCGAACACTAATACTGCGAAGCAAGGGGTGGGTGGGAATCGCGCCAAAAACGGGGATACCACGCTGCTCCAGGAAAGAAATCACTGTTTCAGTCGCTAATTTGGCAAACTTAGGACTCACATCGTTCAGGATGACCCCACACAGGCGATCTTGCAACTGAGCCTGTGCCGCTAGCAACTCATCCACCACAGCCAAAGATTGACAGCGAGCAACCAACAAAACTGCCGCATCCAAAGAGTGGGCCTGCTGGAGCAATGAAAAGTTAAACAGTTGCCCTTCCGAAAAGTTACTAGGCCCTTCTAGCAGCACCAAGTCTGTATCGCATTGGATCGGGGGCACTTTGATTGCCTCATCCCTTGTTTCACCCCCTGAACACAGTTGCTGTTGAAAATCGCTGCCACTGATAGATAAAACAGAGGGTATAACTTGCGCTTCCGTTAAGTTCAGCGCTGAGACAATGAACTGAACATCCAAATCCTGTCCTATCGGTGCAGACGCATCGAGGGCAATACTGAGCGGTTTGCCGTAAGCGATGGTTAAACCTTGATTTAAGACCTGGGGCGCAAGGCCCAAAATAGCAGCAGACTTACCGCTGTACGCCGTTAGCGAACCAATGAGCAACTGCTTTGCTAGATAGGGCACACGCTCGCTCCTCTTTGTCATTTAAGCGCTCAACGATGCAGTGTAGTGTAACAGCTTTCGCTCAATCCGTTGCAGCGAAGCACAATAACAGACTTCCTGACAAACCTGCTCACTAAAAGGATTGTCTCACATCCTGTCAACGCTCTATTGGTGTATTTATTGAGATGCCTATACGTTAGTCCTCTAGTTTCAGCAGCTTCCGATAAAAGGTTTTAGGAAAGTCAGCCGTTTTAGAACGCTTAAAGTTCGTCAAGACATCAATCAAAAATCCAACAAACTCAAAATTCGTCAGTGTGACTTCGTAGCTCAAGTCTGAATCGTTATCAAATTGCATCCGACACCGAGTGAGATCCGCTGGTAAAGGCAACACGTTCCAAGTGGCGACAAATGGAATATTGTTATTCCCTTCAATTCCCCGTTCCCCTTCAAAGTTGCCACACTGGTACAATGCCATGGCTAACCCAAGCATGTCGCGCTTGGGACCTTGATAATAAGGGAGATACATGGACACTTCGCGGTTTGGTGCGGGTTGAAGCGTACTTAAAAAATTTTGACCCATGTTGATGCCTACTCAATAACACAACTGCTAATTCGACTGTATCGATTGCGATGGATATGCTGTTCGAACCTGCACCCAAATAGAACATGCTGACATTGACCTACATTAACTGTTGCAGGAAGGGTTATGGTATTACCTAAACCCATTGGGATCGAATCACTGCCAGAAGGCCGATCCTTCGCGTCAGAGTCATTCCTGTCTTGAGAGAGCAGGCCCTAGCGTTTTAATTGCCGATTGGTTCAAAAAGAGATGATTTTATGGCTCCTTTAGTTGCAAACTACTATCTAACGTATCGCTGTAACGCCCGCTGTCATTTCTGCGATATCTGGGCTTTAGAGCCCGGCCAAGAAGCTAGCTTAGACACCATCACCCGAAATTTGCAGGATTTAAGGCGGCTAGGCGTTAAATACGTTGATTTTACAGGCGGCGAACCCCTCCTAAGAGCAGATGTGGCTGAGATTTTTCAGATCGCGAAAAATCTTGGTTTTTATACAAGCATGACCACCAACACCATTCTCTATCCCAAAAAGGCACGAGAGATGCAGGGGTTAGTGGACTTTTTAAATTTTTCCCTAGATGGAGCTGATGCTGACACTCACGACCAATCTCGCGGGGTAAAAATTTTCGACACCCTCACTGAGTCTGTCAAGCTGGCTCAAAGTCTGGGAGAATACCCAGTTCTGAACCATACGGTTACAGCCCAAAACTATACTCAAATCCATAAGGTTGCCGAATTTGCGTTAGGGCTTAATGCTCGCGTTTGGCTCAACCCAGCCTTCACGGCCCACAACAATTACAACAGCAAGAAAAACCCTACACCTGAAATTGTTGAATACATTGAGCAAGTGGCTAAACGCTACAGCAATGTTGGCTACAATAGAGCTGCTTTAGAATTCGTGCGTAGCGGCGGAAACGATACGCAAAATCCTCGCTGTAAAGCCGTGGATGCAGTCATTGCAATTTCACCGAACGACGAGATTCTGCTTCCGTGCTACCACTTCGCGCAACAGCCCGTTCCCATTGAAGGACGCCTGTACGAACTCTATCAAACGTCGGAAACTGTAGAGGAGTATCGGCAGTCTCAAGGTCGGCTTTCGGTGTGTGACGGCTGTACGGTATGGTGTTATCTCATTCCTAGTTTCTTTAAAGGGATAGACAAATATTGGCTGCTCAATCAAGTCACTTATGCTGGCGAGTTTCTAGCCAGGAAACGATTTTTACAACGGGTTTAAGAGGTTGCCCGTTGTGAAGGCTTCGGATTCCGAGTTTTGTCTTGAGGGTTCAGAGTGGCTGGAAGGTTATCCCTTAGGCGAGGGACGCCGTCGTAAAGCTGCTATTTTGCTTTGTATCGTCTGGATTAGCGTGTTGGTGCTACACCTATCGTCCCTGGGTTCATGGCTGATCTTAGGGCTGACTGGGTTAATGGGCATCCATGGACTGCGCCTGTTGGGGACTGTACCTTGCCCCCCACCAACCCCGCTCCCAATTGATGCTGCATCCGAGGAGTATCCCTTTGTATCTCTTGTGGTGGCCGCGAAGGACGAAGAAGCAGTCATTGCGAGGCTAGTTGAAACCCTCTGCGCCCTAGACTATCCCTCTACCCGTTACGAACTCTGGGTTGTCGACGATAACAGTAGCGATCGCACGCCCACGATTCTGGCTGAACTGGCACAACGCCATCCCCATTTGCATTGGCTGCGGCGAGGACTAGGCGCAAGCGGTGGCAAGTCGGGTGCGCTGAATCAGGTACTCCCCTCCCTCAAGGGTGAATTGATTGGCGTCTTTGATGCAGATGCGCAGGTTTCTCCCAACCTATTGCGTGCTGTGGTGCCATACTTTACCCCCCCTGAAGTCGGTGCCGTCCAGGTGCGGAAGGCGATCGCTAACACCAGCACCAACTTTTGGACTCGAGGTCAATCCATCGAAATGATCTTCGATGCCTTTTTGCACGAACGGCGTCAGAGCATTGGAGGCATGGGTGAGCTAAGAGGCAACGGTCAATTTGTCCGTCGAGCAGCCCTAGAGCGCTGCGGACAGTGGAATGAAGAAACCATCACAGACGACTTAGACCTCACCTTCCGTCTCCATTTTGACCAGTGGACCATCGTTTCGGTGATGTCTCCCTGGGTTCAAGAAGAAGGCGTTACCCGAGCAATTGGACTGTGGCATCAGCGCAATCGCTGGGCAGAAGGTGGATACCAGCGCTACTTAGACTATTGGCCCCTTGTCCTTAACAACGAGTTCAAGCTAACCAAGAATCTCGATTTTGCAATGTTTTCCATACTGCAGTACATTTTGCCGACTGCGGTGATTCCCGACACCTTGATCTCAATTTGGCAAGGAGATTTACCCGTTTTAATTCCTCTTTCTGGCTTAACGATGGGGCTGTCTGCCGTGGGGATGGTTGCCGGACTCAATCGAATTCGACAACAAGAAAATCAACCCTTTAATCCCCTCTCCATGATTGGGCAAGCCATTCTCGGCACCTTATACATGTCCCATTGGTTTGTGGTCGTCGCGAGCGTCACAACCCGAATGGCTATTCGTCCCAAACGCTTTAACTGGGTCAAAACATTACACGTCGGTCAAGCTGAATCCTCTGGATCCTAAAGTTGCTGCTTTAAGAGTGGGTTTCCTGACTTCAGGCATGCATAAAATCTCAGACGGCTTGTCTGACAGCCCTCTACTCTGGCAACTTGGATCCACAGAATCATATATCTTGTCATAAATAAAACACAATTATCATCATTCGTGTGATAGAGTTTCATCAATAGATAATCCAAGCGAGGGCATCGACTGTGAAGCAGGTCACCTTTCACCAACTCAAGGTGTTTGAGGTTACAGCACGTCGGGGTAGCTTTACGCGTGCTGCCGAGGAACTCTTCCTAACGCAGCCTACTGTATCCATTCAAATGAAGCAGCTGACTAAAGCCGTTGGCTTGCCCCTGTTTGAGCAAGTCGGGAAACGGCTCTATCTCACAGAAGCAGGGCGCGAACTGCTAGATACTTGTCAGGATATTTTTGAGCGCCTTTCCCAATTTGAAATGACCATCTCCGACTTACAGGGGCTCAAAAAGGGACAGCTGCGAATTTCAGTCATTACCACCGCCAAATATGTAATCCCCAGGCTACTTGGCCCCTTCTGCCAGAAGTACCCTGGAATTGACGTCGCGTTGATTGTGACCAACCACGAACATATCCTTGAACGACTGCGCGAGAACCTGGATGATCTCTACATTCCCAGCCAAGTCCCAGACAATATGGATGTGCATTGTCATCCGTTCTTAGACAATCCACTCGTGGTACTTGCACCCCGTACTCATCCCCTTGCCCAAGAGTCTCATATTCCCCTCGAACGACTCAATGGGGAGTCCTTTATTATGCGAGAGCCCGGTTCAGGGACTCGTCAAGCAGTAGAGCAACTGTTCGACGCCAACAACATCGAAATCAAGGTGCGATTAGAACTCGGCAGTAATGAAGCCATCAAGCAAGCTGTCGCTGGTGGGCTAGGGATCTCGGTGCTGTCGCGACATTGCCTAGCCCTAGAGGGACATAGTAACCACCTCTCAGTGCTTAATGTCGAGAAATTCCCCATCCCACGGCACTGGTATGTTGTTCATCCCAAAGGTAAACACCTTTCCGTGGTTGCACGAACGTTTTTTAATTACCTTCTACAGGAAGGCAAAAACACCCTCGAAGAAGGTCTCCTCTAAGGGTGTACTCGTCAGTTCAGTCGCTGCAACCACAGCAGCACGATTAACAGGGTTAAAACTTGTTTGCTCAACTTCCTACTTCTGTCGTAGCGCTGTAGGGAAGTGACTTGGGTTGTAAAAAGTTTTAAGAAAGTCCTTTCGGTATTAGTAGCATCCTTGCCTCCATGTCAATTGACAAAGGGTTAGGTCTACTAATTTGCGCCTTGCCCTTTCGGAGCAAGTTGCCGTTTCGAGGACTCAACCGAGCTATACGGGGGGATCGATAGCCCAAATTAATTATAGTCAAACTTACCCAATATTTCAAACCCTTTTTGGGGTATTTTATTGAACACTGTGTATAAAGTTGCGGGAAAAAAGTTCCCTAAAAATACAAAGATATAAACATAAGACGGGTAGATTTCAATCGAAACGCCTCAGCAATTGAAGATTCAACCAAACAGAGCCGATATCTGAAATTTTCCAGCCAGCAGAGAATAGTAAAGGATCACAGGGTAACCAAACCCTCCCTCCCGAAGGTCTACCGCCTCTTATCACCACAAATGATGGAGTAAGGGCGATTTTCATTCAAGGGAGCATTTGCTAAAGCAAACACTTCAGCCAGAAAGTGATTTAAATAACTAATCAGGTCTTTAGTACAGCTTATCTTTCTTCTCTAACTCAAGGAGAAGTCTAGCTTAAGGTAGACCACCCCAAAATGTCTTTAGGATGAGCCGTAGTCAGCTCAAGCTGCGCTCTGTTAGGGGTCGTTTTAGCGAAATCCCATCACGTTAGCAACAGCCTCGATGGACGCATCAATACCCTGATGGAATTGCTCACAGTTTTGCTTCATGGCAATTTCTGGATCTTTTAAGCCATTGCCGGTCAGCACGCAAACAACCGTTGCACCCGTGGGGACTTGATCTTTCAGTTTTAATAAGCCCGCAACTGACGCAGCACTGGCAGGTTCGCAGAAAACACCTTCCTCAGCCGCTAGGATACGGTACGCCTCTAAAATCTCGGCATCGGTCACGGCATTAAATGCGCCCTGGCTAG
>DATNQK010000620.1:0-2919 GCA_036704065.1 Stenomitos sp. | reverse complement strand
GGTGGCGATTCAACGGGCGATCGCGCAGGCTCAACCTGGTGATACGGTTCTGATTGCAGGGAAAGGGCACGAGGACTATCAAATTCTAGGAACAGAAAAGGTGCATTTTGATGACCGCGAGGAGGCGGAAGCAGCTCTGCGTTTGCGTTATGGTTTAGCGCCTCTGTAGGGATCGTCAGTTGGAGACCAAGTGAGCTAAGGGTTGCAGCCTTTATAGGCATTTTGACTGATTTCAAGAGGGCTGAGAAGTTCGCTCAGTCTAAGGGCATTTGGGCAAAATGCTCTTGCAGGAGTTTATGCATAAAGCGATAGCGACCGCCGATGCGCTGGAGGATTAGGCGCTCGGTGCAGTAGTCGAGCAGTTTGTCGTAGCGGTAGGGGGCATACCCATTCCATGCAATGACAATGTGCAGAGCAATGTGTTGACAAAAGCGCAAACCCACCCCCTTCTTGAAAACGCAATCAGACTAAAGAGATTAAAAGCGCTACCACCAGATCACTAACTTGTGTAATGGGGGGTAGTTTTAATAGATGAGGCAGAGGATTCTACTGTGACGAGATATCATTCTATTTGGGTTGGAAATGGCAGGAAAAGAAATATAAGATAATTGATAATAAATTATTGCCAAATGTTTTATTATTGATTAGACGTAAGTTGTGTTTTCTTTTGAATGGAACGCAGAAAAGTTTTAATTGCAACTAAGACATATCCATCGATTAGTACTAAATATAAAGAGACGGTTTGCACTGCTGGAATTCTATTAGATGACAATGAAAATCCTTTGAGTTGGATTAGAATATATCCTATTAGATTTCGTGAATTAAATTTTGATAAGCGCTATCCAAGGTGGTCAATAATTAGTGCAAATATAGAGAAAAATGATAAAGACTCTAGAGAAGAGAGTTATAGAATAGATGATTCTTCTATACAAGTTATCAGAAAAATTGATACTAAAAATAAATGGGAAGAAAGAAAATCTTTTATGCTTCCCATGCAATTTAGATCTATACAAGAAATTCAAGGCAAGAATAAATCTCTTGGTATTATTAAGCCTCAAAGTATAGAGAAATATTTTGTTAGAGAAACTAGTCGTGAGTGGACTGAGAAGCAAAGATCAGTTCAAGCACAGATGGATCTTTTCGAGCCATCTGTGGAATTAGATAAAATTCCTTATCAATTTGGCTACCAATTTACAGAAGAAAATGGTAAGAGCCATCGCTATACAATTAGTGATTGGGAAATTATGCAGCTGTATAGAAATTGTAGAGATAGATCTCAGCAACCTACGCAAGAAGGTAAAGAAGCTGAAGCATTGTTGAAGGTTCGTCAAAAATTAGGAGATGATTTTTTGACTAAGAACGACCTTTACTTTATTGTTGGGAATCTTAAGAATCACTGCAATACATTTATGATAATTGGTTTATTTTATCCTCTTAAATAATAAAAAATAAGATTTAAAAGGTGTTTCCATTATGAACGAGTCTGGAAAATTACAAAAAAAATCTGGAAAATATATTCTTACCTTTGGGTATGGAAATCGCAAAAATTATGAAGAATTTTTTGAATACTTGGAATTATTTGATGTTACTTGTGTTGTTGATGTTAGAAAGAATCCTCGTGCTTGGACTCGAAAATGGTATGGCGATCAGATAGAAAAAGCTTGCATTTCTAAAGATGTTAGCTATTTGTCTAAGAGTGCGTTAGGCAATACATCAGGGAATAGACACTGGATTCCTCCAGATGATTTACAAGCATCTCAAGCTTTGAATGAGATTACGAATCTTGTTACCTCTGGTACAGTTATGCTGCTTTGTGCGGAAATGGACCCTTCAAGATGTCATAGGACTGAGGTCGCAGACCGATTATATGATTTAGTTCATATCCCAATTAAGCATCTTAAATAACTTTCATCGTTGGAAACTATACGGATTGATCAATCTTTATAACCATAAGTTATTTCTTGATAAGCCGATAAAATATCCTAATAATCCCAACACTTGTAAGTTACTTAAAAAACAAAACCCGCACAGGTGGGTTAGAACAGAGCTTCAATTTGATATCAAGGGGGAATTGAATTTCAATTCCCCCTTGGCTTATGTCATCGCAATGTCTTAAAAGTGTGCAAGAGCCAAGAGGGTGTTTGAAAAGCTAAAAACTTTGCACTTGATCCCGCCTTAGCCCCCCCCTTGAAAAGGGGGGATCCAACTTTGGATGACCTAATATACAGATCTGAAGCCCTCTAGGGCGATCAAACTTGTAACCTCACACCCTTTGACCGACAACGAATACAGATTGGCAACATCTCGAAAACGGTTTATTCAATACGCTTCCCGCTCAACAAGTGAAACTTGAGTGAATCCCCCCTTTTTAAGGGGGGCTGGGGGGATCGAATGCAGAGATAAGGGCAATTGCCGACGTCTCAAACATCCTCTAAAGTCTAGCGATCGCTAAACCTCAACGTTAAGCTAAGCTGCACTCAGCACCCAATTCACTAGCGTTCTCACGCCATAGCCTGTTGCGCCAGCATTGTGATAGCCGCTTTCTTTTTCAATCCAAACGGGGCCTGCCACATCCAAATGCGCCCAAGGTGTTTCTTTTACGAATTGCTTCAAGAAAAGGGCTGCGGTAATCGAGCCACCTGGACGTGGCCCCGTATTTTTCATATCCGCAATCATCGACTTCATACCTTCAAAATATTTGTCTTCCAAAGGCATCCGCCACATCTTTTCGCCAGCCTCATCAGCAGCCCCTAAAAGCGCAGTGGCTAAGTCATCATGGGAACTCCAAACCCCTGCAATGTCATTGCCTAACGCAATAATGCAGGCACCCGTTAAAGTCGCCAAATCCACGATCGCATCAACCCCTAGCTTTTCCGCAAACACAAGGGCATCCGCCAGAGTCAAGCGGCCTTCCGCATC
>DATNQK010000619.1:0-3149 GCA_036704065.1 Stenomitos sp. | reverse complement strand
GGTGCGATGGTCATTGGCGGGTCGTCCACCCTTTGGACTTGCGCTTGGCAACAGCGGTTGTAATCGTTGCCATTGTTGATTGGTTAAGTCTTTGCGTGAGATTGGATTGCGTGCAACCAATGTCAATTTGTTCTTCCTATGTTGTGACTAATTCCATTTTAGCTCTCAGTTTTAAAACACGCCCTAGGATTAGTTTTGCTTCATTTAGAACAATAGAGGCTTTTGCTTTATCTCGTAGAAACTGAAATACTGCTTCTGTTCCTTGTTCGTAAGCCGCAGCAAGCTCAGGTTCTAGAGGATTGCCATTCAGGTAAAGTGCTGTTAACTGTTGCAGAGATGCGATTGATTCTGGAATGGTCGTCAGTTGGTTGTAGGAGAGGTCAAGCGTTGTCAACTTTTTGAGAGATGGGACCGCTTCTGACATGCTCGACAGTTGGTTGCTGAAGAGAGAAAGTGCTGTTAACTGTTGCAGAGATGCGATTGATTCTGGAAGACTCAAAAGTTTGTTGCTGGAGATGAAAAGCGTTGTCAATTGGTTCAGAGATGTGATTGATTCTGGAAGATGCGTCAGTTGGTTTCTGGAGAGGTCCAGCCATGTTAACCGTTTTAGAGATGCGATTGACTCTGGGAGACTCGTCAGTTTGTTGTTATCGAGGTAAAGCGATATCAATTGCTCCAAAGATGAGATCGCCTCGGGTACCTCTGTTAGCTGCAATCCTCTAAGGTCAAGTGTTGTAGCGCCTTTACAACGTGCTTCCTCAATCAGCCGTTCAGCTTCCTGATATCCTGCGTCTTGCACCATTGTCTGAGACCTTGCCTTACCAGGCTATCTAAAAGCGCGATCGCTTCTTATCGCAAAGGCACTCCAGTCGTTAAGCGCGATCAGCGTTGGTTCTATTACAATTGTACGCTTGGTTTTCTAACTATTCTGGTGTGAATCTTGACTATAATCGGCAATTTCAAGAGAATTTGCTGGATTTTTTCAAGTTTTTTGCTTAATATGATTTATGTGCAAAAATCATATTGATTTAGTGAGCCATATACCCAATTCAGACTTTCCCTCCGAAATCGATTTACGTGTGATTAATGGTCTAACGCCTTATTCTTCGGCTCCCTGTAGTCTCGATCTGTACCAACAGCCCGTCTCTGCCGGATTTCCATCACCTGCCGAAGATTACATTGAGGGCAAACTCGACCTCAACCTGCATCTCATCAAGAACCCCGCTGCCACTTTTTATGTCAGAGTTTCTGGTGATTCCATGATTGGTGCTGGAATTCATAACGGCGACTTACTCGTGGTGGATCGCAGCCTAGATGCTGTTTCTGGACGCATTGTGATTGCTGTACTCAACGGCGAACTTACTGTCAAGCGATTGTTGCAAGACGGCGATCGCCTATTCCTGAACGCCGAAAACAAACACTACCCACCCATCGAAGTTTGCGAACCCCAATCCTTTTGTATTTGGGGTGTCGCTACAAGCGTTATCCATCTTCTGTAGGCCAGCACAAAGCACAACCAAGAGCTTTACACTCCTTCAAAATGGCGATATCTATACAAACCCATGCCTCGCAAAAATTAATCTTTTGATAATTGTACATTAATCAAAAATCGAGTATTCTGAGAACCAACCTCACGTTCCAACTTTAAGGAGGATTAGGTTATGAACCCCTTTCAACAGCATGGTGCGTTTAGCTGGTCGGAACTCATGACCACAGATTTGCAGGCAGCCGAGTCCTTTTACAGCCAGCTTTTTGGTTGGACATTTGCAGATGGCCCCGTCAAAGATATTGAATATCAAGTGATTTCAGCAGGGGGGCAAGGGATCGGTGGCATGATGTCTATCCCGCCCGACATGGCTCAAACACCGCCAGTCTGGAGAAGTATTGTGACTGTAGACGATGTGGATGCGACCACCAAACTAGCGGAAGATTTAGGTGGCAAAGTTTTGATGCAGCCTCACGATATTCCTACAGTCGGCAGATTTTCTGTCGTGGAAGATCCACAAGGTGCAGTCATTACCGTCATTACCTACTTGCCACAAGCAGCAGCATAAGGCAGTTGCTTCCAGAGCACCAAGGAGGAGGATGTCACGGTAACACTTGCTAAACAGATTTATCTACTCCTCTTACTTGGCATCTTCCGTAGCCATCCTCTAAGCCGTAATGTTAGCGCTGTGTGACTGCAACTCATTTTATGTGAGTTGTGAAATCGTATTTAATCCGAAACTACGTGGGCAACCTGTTATTGTCCTCAGCAATAATGATGGTTGTGTTGTTTCGCGATCGCCAGAAGCAAAGGCCATCGGCATTGCGATGGGAATCCCGGCGTTTAAAATTCGCGATTTAATTGAACAGCATCGCATTCAGGTGTTTAGTTCCAACTACGCACTCTATGGTGATCTCTCGCGGCGAGTGATGGCTACCCTGGCAACGTTTACGCCAGAGTTGGAAGTTTATAGTATTGACGAAGCTTTTCTGAACCTTGCAGGTTTTCCTAGCCACGATTTGCAGCACTATGCCCAACGTATTCGCCACACTGTTGAGCAATGGACAGGTATTCCAATTTCTATTGGTATTGCACCCACTAAAACTCTCGCAAAAGTAGCCGGTAGTATTGCCAAAAGCCGTCCCGATGGTGTTTTTCTGCTCCCCATGCCACCTGACGAGTATCTGGCGAACACCCCAATTGCCGAAGTCTGGGGGATTGGCCGCAAGTATGCGCGATCGCTCCAATCTCACAATATTTCTACCGCTTTGCAATTGCGTGGTGCCAACTTGCTGTGGGTGGGTAAGACCTATAACGTGGTTATGCAACGTCTAGTGCTAGAACTGCGTGGACAACCTTGCTTTAACTTAGAAACTTGCCCTGCACCTAGGCAATCCATTACAGTATCGCGTTCATTTGGTCGGCCCATTACAACGCAACCGGAACTGCGGGAAGCGATCGCCACCTATACCAGTCGTGCTGCCGCGAAGTTGCGACAGCAGCACCTAACCACTGCTGCGATCCACATTTTTGCCAAGACCAGTCGCTTTCAATCCGATTATTATAGCGAAGCCATCACGCTGACCTTGCCCTATAGTTGTGATGGGCGTTGTTGCATAAGTAGGAGTTGAGCCAAAGAATCCCTCTGTCCTGATGAAGTTAA
>DATNQK010000618.1:0-14850 GCA_036704065.1 Stenomitos sp. | reverse complement strand
GGGCGTTACATTAGAGCGCTCAGTTGAATCGTTAGAGGCTGTGGTTCGCCGACGTGTTTTACTTGGTTTACGCATGGGCGAACCTGTTGGTCTGGAGCCAACTTCAGTTTCTGTGCTTGTAAATCAGTCTTTACCAGACTTGAAAGGATTAATGACCGCTATCTTGAACACGCCGACCAATGCCCTAGAACTGATTCAAAAAGGCGCGGCGCAGGTAGAAATGCGGTTACAGGGGTACTGGCTCTCGCCTCAATCTGCTGCAGGCGAAGGGATATTTTTCATCAGTCTTGATCCTCATCTAGAGGGGCATTTTGTCAAAATTTGGCAATCTAGCCATCAAGACGCGTCTTGTTATTCATAATTCCAGCTTCACCATTAAAGACCGATGGGATTGCCTAGAGGGATTGGGTGCGATCGCTCTAGGCAACCCCAGACTTAAGACTGCGAATCAGAAAAATAGAGTTTTTGCAGGTGGGCCAGCGGTTCATTAATCGATTGTCTATCCTGCTCTAAAATAGCTGCCATGCGTTGCTTTAAAGGCATTCTCTGGTGTTGGGCTGGCTTGGCTTTTTTGCTCCCTTTTTGCTGCTGTGGCGAGGTGGAGCGAGCAGAAATGTTGTATTGCATGTCCGAGGAGTGTAAACGAATGCTCCCATCCTGGCTAACTCTGGGCGCAATACCCACCGAAAAACTACGGAATTTGACCTAAAGGTGGGTTAAGGTCGAGATATTGCAACCTGAACCCGATTGCAACCCAATGACGTAAAAACATGCAAAAAGAAGCCCTTGGGCGTCTGTCCGTGTTTCGACTCCAAGGGCTTCTTTATTAAAAACTAAAACTTTACTCCTCACCTGATATCAATATAGCAGATTTTGCGAGAAATGTATCTTTGAATGCCCATTCTTTTGCAACAATTGTTTTCTGCTACAGCCTCAGGGTGGCAAGCCCTAGGTAACGAATGCCTTCGGGTGTAACGCTAAAGCGACAGGGAAAGACCTCTAATCCTGCGGCTACTGCGGCTCTGAGCAGGGTTCCATAGTGCGGATCTGCATCGTCACCTGGAGCAAATTCTGTACAATCGTCTCGGTTAATAAAGTACAGCATGCAAACGCGCGCATCGGGCAACAGGGACATCAGTTCGCGCAAGTGTTTTTGGCCACGCGTGGTTTCTGTATCGGGGAACAGTGCACACCGTCCCTTCAGCCAAGTGGTGTTTTTGACTTCAATGTACGTGGGTTTAATGTTGGACCCGGTGAGCAAAAAGTCCACGCGGCTGCGCTCTACGCCATAGGCGACCTCGCCCTTCAGCACCTCAAACGAACCCAGTTCTGGCAGTAACTGTTGTTCGAGCAACCGTTTGGTCACTTGATTTGGCAAGGCGGTATTAATGCCAACCCAAGTAGCGTCATGATCGTAAACCTGAATCAATTCCCAGGTGTAGGCCAATTTCCGCTTGGGGTTGTTGCTGCAAGAGACCAACACAGGGCTGCCAACCGTTGAAACACTGGTCATCGGCCCTGTGTTGGGACAGTGTGCGGTAATCAATTCGCCGCTATCAAGTTCAATGTCTGCAAAGAAGCGCTTATAGCGCTTGACGAGAATACCTTGGCGTAAGGGCGGATAGCGAAACAGAAAATCGGTCATCGCTACAGCTTAGCGGGTCTTGAGCGTTGATACCAGCGAATAAACAGCTTTTCAAGCTCAATCCATAGAAATACGAGGGCACTCGAGCCAATGCAGACCAATACGTCGGTGGTATCGAGGTAGTGGGTGCCAAAGAAGTTGCTGAGGGGTTCAACGTAAATCAGCAAGAATTGCAGGATGGTGGTGAGTACCACTGAACCCAGCAGATAAGGATTAGACAAGAAGTTCAGTTGAATGAAGAGTTTACTGCTAGAACGAATGGCTAAGGCATGACCCATCTGGGCTAAACACAGGGTTGTAAAGACCATGGTTTTCCAGCGATCGCGGTCTAGAAGTCCCCCTTGCACTTGTTCGCAGTGGTTGTAGGCCCACACCATCATGCCAATGGTGACAATGGCCAAAATGCAGCCAATCCGAATCATGTAGGCGCCTAACCCTCGCGCAAAGATACTTTCGTTGGGGTCTTTGGGCGGTTGTTGCATGACGATCGCTCGGCCTGGTTCGACAGCTAATGCCAATGCAGGCAATCCATCCGTTACCAGGTTCATCCACAAAATCTGCAATGGCGACAGGGGAACACCGCCCAGCCCTAACAGGGGCGACGCGGCAATGGTAATCACTTCGCCGATGTTACTACCCAAAATGTAGCGAATAAAGCGACGAATATTGGTATACACGACGCGGCCTTCTTCAACAGCGGCCACGATGGTAGAAAAGTTGTCGTCTAGTAGCACCATGTCGCTGGCTTCTTTGCTCACGTCGGTGCCAGTGATGCCCATCGCGACGCCAATGTCGGCCTGCTTCAGCGCGGGTGCGTCGTTGACGCCGTCTCCCGTCATGGCAACAACTTGACTTTGTTTTTGTAAGGCTTGCACAATCCGGAGTTTATGTTCCGGTGAGACCCGTGCATACACCGAAACTTGACCGACGGCTGCCTCGAGTTCAGAACTGTTCATGCGTTGCAGTTCTTTCCCAGTCAGGCAAGCATCGCCCATCTTGGAAATCCCTAAATCTTGGGCGATCGCCTGCGCTGTGAGCTGGTGGTCGCCTGTAATCATGACGGGGCGAATGCCTGCGGCCTTACACTTGGCCACTGCAACCCGTGCTTCAGGTCGCGGTGCATCTAACATGCCTATCAGCCCCAACCAGATGAGCGATCGCTCGGCTGTCTCATCTGAAAGCTCTTCAGGCAAAGTGTCTAGCCCTTTTTTGGCAAAACCTAAAACCCGTAACCCCTGACTGGCAAGCTGATTATTTTCATCTAAAATTTGCTGGCGCTGTGCATCGGATAACGGTTGGGGTTCTGCTTCGGTTTGGATATGGGTGCAGCGCTCTAGCACCAGTTCTGGGGAACCCTTGGTGTACATTTGGATCGTGGCAACGCCTTTGTCTGTTGTGTTTTGCACAATGACGCTCATGCGCTTGCGTTCAGACGAAAAGGGAATCTCAGCTACACGCGGCCACTGGTTCGCTTGCTCGGCTTGAAACAAGCCTGCTTTACCTGCTGCCGCCAGTAAAGCCCCCTCTGTGGGGTCGCCGAGAATGGCCCACTCTCCATTTTCCTTTTGCAGTGCTGCGTCGTTACACAATACGCAGGCTTGCAACAACGCGTTTAATTCTTGACCGACAGGGGCAGGACTATCCTCTTGGAGCCCATAAAAACTGCCCTCCGGCGCATAGCCCTCACCGCTGACACGCAAGGCTTGGTTGGCTGTCCGTACTGCTTGGACAACCATTTTATTTTGCGTTAAGGTACCCGTTTTATCGGAACAAATGGTGGTTACAGAACCGAGGGTTTCTACCGCAGGCAGTTTGCGGATTAGAGCATTGCGGCGCACCATACGTTGGGTGCCTAAAGCCAAGGTCACTGTGATCACCGCTGGCAAGCCTTCGGGTACGACGGCAACAGCCATACTTAAGGAGACTTCGACCAATTGACTAAATAATTCAAAGTTGTAAAGACTCCCGCCAATCACAATTAAGGCAACCAGCGCCAAAGAACCTGTCACCAAAACGTTGCCTAACTGCGTCATCCGCTTTTGCAGCGGTGTTGGATCCGCTTCGACGGATTGCAACGCAGTGGCAATTTTACCCAACTCCGTTTTCATGCCTGTGTCGGTGACGAGGACTGTGGCGCGTCCTTGTACAACCTCTGTGCCAGAAAACACTAAATTAACGCGATCACCTAAGGCTGAGTCCTCCGGTAGCACTAAATTGGCTTGCTTCTCAACGGCATGGGCTTCGCCTGTAAGCGCAGCTTCGCGCACTTGCAGATTGGCTTCTTCTAAAATGCGGCCATCGGCAGGAACCTTGACCCCTGCCTCTAAATAGATCACATCGCCAGGCACCAATTCCTTAGAATCGACCTCGCTGAGTTGCCCCCCTCGGATCAACCTCACCTTGGAGGTGGCCATTGTCTTAAGCGCCGCTAAAGCTTTTTCGGCACCGCTCTCCTGGACATAACCTAAAATGCCATTGAGTAGAACGACCGCGAAAATAGCAACGGCATCTTTAGGAAAGACAAATTTCCCTGAACTCATACCCGCATGGATGTCTATCGCTGCCGAAATGATCGCAACAGCAATCAGCATCACTAACATGACGTTTTTGAACTGATCGACAAAGATGCTAAAGGCAGTGCGTCCCCCTGTCTCGACAAGTTCATTGCTACCAAACTGCTCCAAGCGTTGCGGAATCTCAGACTGGGATAAGCCATTCTGGCGATCGCTGGTCAACATTTGGACTGCTTTTTCGGCATCGACGGTCTGCCAGGCAACAGGTGTTGAAGCAGAGTTGTCGGTACTTAAGGGGGTACTCAGAGACATAGGCACGTTTCTCAATGGGGCAAGTTCTGGACAATAGCTATCTCAAAATGCTAACAGAACTATTATTTAGTATCTAGCGTTCTGTTTTATTGATCCATCGGCGCTCTCTATGGCAAACGTTGAGAAATCCTAATGGTTTTAGCCGCGCAGAAGGACGATCTGGGTGGATGGCAGTACTGACCTTAATGCTTAAGCAACGTGACTATGCTAAGTTCCCTTCCGTTGGTGTCTCGATATCCTTTTAAGCCGCAATATCCAATTGGTAGACAACTGGAAATTGAGCAAATTAGTCAAGTCTTTGCCAACGATGGAGATTTGATGTTGACTGGTGTTGCAGGCAGTGGCCGTCGCACATTGATTCGGCATGGTGCGCAGGTGGCAGGTGCTCGCGTTGTAGAAATTGATTGCCTGCGGGCGACAACGTCCGAGCGATTTTTAACGCTATTAGCAGATGCCTTACTACATGCATTTTTAGAAGTTTCGGAGCGGCAACTCATCGAAACTTGGGCCCAAAAGCGAGCGATTGAGTTTTTCTATGCTGGGGAGTCTGTATCTCTGTCTTGGGATATCAGCCAAACTCCAGCTTGGACGGTATTTCAAGATCTATTAACCTTGCCTCAATGGCTGGCTGAACAGCTCAAAAGCCGTGTTGTTTTCGTGTTCCAAAATTTTCCGCATATTCGCACTTGGGATCGCACGAATGCCTGGGAAGCTTACCTGCGCCAGGAAATTCAACGTCAGAGCCGGGTCAGTTATGTGATTATCGCGACGATTCCGGAGTCTTGGGCGCAATCTTGTCATTTGCAGGTCATGACGCTAACGCCGCTCTCTCGCCCCCTGCTGTCCGATTGGGTAACTCAAGTGATGGCAGAGCAAGGTGTACAGTTTAAGCCGGAGGCGTTAGATCTGTATCTCAATATTGCCCAGGGGCATATGGGAACAGCTAGTGCACTGGCCCGACGCATTTGGACAGATTTACATCTGCCTCCATTGACCTCAGATAGCGCATTGGCACCAAAAGCCATTGAGGTAAGCGTGGTGGAGTACAGCACCCAAACCTTAATTGAGGATTTATCGACTACTTTTGAGTCTCTATTGCTGCTGTTGCCGCCGATTCAGGCAAAGGTTTTAGAAAGCTTGGTTATTGATCCCACGGATCGGCCCCATGCCCGTGAGTATTTGCAGAAACATCAACTCTCCAAAGGGGGTGGATTGCAGGGGGCACTGGCGAGCTTAGAACAGAAGGGGTTGCTCTATGGCCCGAAAGATGGGTACCGATTGGCCTTGCCGCTGTTCCGACTGTGGCTTAAGCAGCGATTAGAGTAAAAGAGAAGGATCTATACAGATGAGTTGGGTCTGGCTACAGAGCCCTAGTCCTTCACATTTCCCGCTTGGGGATAAGCCGCACCTTAACACCGTGGTCGTCCTGCCCAAGGATTTACAAGGGTTGCTCAGGTAAGGCTGCACAAGAATGTTAGAATTTGCCGACGATTCTGATATGAGATGGGTATGACCACGATACGAGAACAACTGATCCGCGATCTGGCTGAGGTGCCTTGGAGTGATATCAAGCCGCATTCGCAGCGAGACGCTGTGATTGTTGTCCACGAGGCCTTAGATATGCTGGATGTTGCGGAGGCGATCGCCCAAGACAATGTTGCTCAAGTGCAGGTTTGGATTGCTGAGCAATTGGTGCAAAAGCCCACGGCTGAACAGTTGAGCGGTTGGAACGCCGACCCCACTCAAACGTTTAGTACCCTGATTCTGCAACCCTATGTGTTGATTCGACCTGTGATTGCTGCATCGGACCCAGTTGAGTAGGAAGGTTTGGCCTGCCTACGCCTAGCCACCACCCACAATCGTCACAATTTCCAGGCGATCGCCATTGCAGACCGATGTTGCATTCCAAAACTGGCGATGTAGAATTTCCCCGTTGTATTCAATGGCAATCAACTTGGGGTTGAGGTTCAGTTGGGTTAATAACTCCGGCAGTAATAGTTCTGCAACGCAGGTATGCCGATTTCCATTGACTTGAATCTCAATTTCTTTAGTAGGAGTTGTCATACAAGATTGATGTTCAGTGCTTAACGGGATAGCAAGGGCTAGAGGGCTAACTGTTGCTCAAGGGCTTGTGCCGCTGCGGCTGGGTCGGTGGCATCCATCACTGCTCGTACCACCGCAACGCGGCTTGCTCCAGCCGCCTTCACCTGTGGCAGGGTATGTAAGTCGATGCCGCCAATGGCAAACCACGGTAACGTAGCATGGGCTGCAGCATGTTGAATATAGGCTAACCCAGCCACGGCTTTGTCCGTTTTAGTTGGGGTGGCATAGGCTGGCCCCACCCCCAGATAATCGACCTTTTCCTCTAGCGCCCGAGCCAGTTCTTCAGGATTAGTCGTCGAACGACCGATCAGTCGATGGGGGCCTAATAGCTGACGTGCGACGGCAACGGGCATGTCCTGCTGGCCTAAATGCACCCCATCCGCATCCACTGCCAAGGCTAAATCAACTCGGTCATTAATGATCAGTAAAGCCCCGTGCTCAGAGGTGAGCGATCGCAACGCTTGTGCTCGTTTCCACCGTATCCCGTCGTCCGTGTTTTTATCGCGATACTGCACCAGCTTTACACCGCCCTGTAACGCGGCTGCAACGGTTTCTATTAGCCGTTCACTGGGGGTTGTAATTAAATACAGCTTGATTTGGCACAACTGATGTAACCGCGCCTGCCGCAGGAGAGCGCTTTCCAAGGTATAGATTTGGTAGCGGATTTGCTTACAAGCTGAGCCCATTTGAGGATCTACAACTTTGCCATACTCTTCTAAGACGCGCAACGCTTCCTGAATGCGGCAGAGATTGGCTTGGAGGACCGCAGAGGTATCAGTGCGTGTCTCTTCGTAGGGATGGGTTAATGCGGTGCCTACATCTGCAGGCGTATCCCGAGCGAGTCGGTATTCAGGTCGATGCCAGTGACCTAACTGCTGACGCCATCCCTTGCATTGGCCTGCCCAGTCAGCGCGATTAAGACCAAAGCGGCACCATTCCTCAATGACACGCAATCCTTCGCGAGCGCGATCTAGATTGGCATCCAAAATTCGATACAAAGGGGTATTCGACGGTGTCATGCCATCACACTTATCAAACCGTGCCGTAAATCGCCCTTAATTTTACTGATAAACAGCCCTATAGCGTCTTCGCAAGTTGAAATGGGCATTCTTATATAGAGGGGGAATCGGTATAGACAGATGCACCAATTGTCCAGCTAGAATCCCTTGATTCTGAGACGTTTTGAACTAAAATTAACTACAAATTTTAAAATCTAAGATTTCATGACGTAATTTCACAATTCTTGCGGTATCATTTTCGATGCCTTTGCTATGTAGAGGCAAAACGGCTATCTTCTCGGTTCATTGCTGGCAAACACACAAGGTTCGTAAAGCTCCCTCTCAATTCAACTGTCTGTTCCTCGTCCGGTCTTTGCCAGAGCTAGCAACATCCTTACATAACCCCCCTGTTAGGAGTTCAATCCTCTCATGCTGAAACCCTCATTTATTGTTCAAACCACTGCCCTGTTGTCAAGCTGTTGTCTTGTGTTTGGGGCAACGGCCCAGAATGCGCAGGCCGTGTCGTTTGACCAAAAAGAGATTGACCAGAACCGTGTAATTGCAGTTGCAGTGCCGCTGGCCCAAAGTAATCGCTACAACTTGTTGATTTTGGAGCAGCTGTCTAATTCTCGGCTTTGTTGGCAGGCTAAGGATGGGACGCCAGGTGTCATTGAACCTTTGCTGTTGCAGTTTGACTTTACCAATATTTGTGGACGCAGCACCGATAGCAACGGATACTCGATTCGCATTGCAGGACAAGATCGAGGCATAGACTATCGACTATCGATTGTTAATCAAGGCGATCATCTCTCACTGTTGGGTGTGCCGCAAAAGTCCGGCGATCCTGTCATTGAAGTTGCACGAACGGAAGCCCTAGGTTCAGGTTTGCTCAAATTGACGCTCAATCCTGAATGGCGTTTTACGCGACGCAGCTACCAGGGCAAAGTGCTGGGCCATGTTTACCTCACACGCGACGATCAGCCTTCTGGGGGATCGTTTGTGGCCACTCGCTCAACCTCTGACAGCCAAGCACGAACTGCAAGTTCAGGTTCGGCTCGCATGGCTGCATCTCGTTTAAGCATCCCGCCTCGTTTGAGCCGTTCTCTCAGTCGCCCTTCTGCCTATCAAAGTGCAGGGTTATCGATTACTGCGCCCATTCAAATACCTGTTCCACCGCCAGAAAAAACGTCTTATCGCTCCGCTTTGCTGACTCCGCCTTCGTTGCCAACGGGAGTGATGAATGCTGTGCCCACCTTGGCTCCAGGGTTGCTCCCAGTTCCCTCCGCCACGATCCCCATGGGCACTGCTGGCAATGAACCCGATCTGATTACAGCCAGTACACCAGGCTTAAATCTCACTGCAATGGCTCCTGGTTTTAGCGGACAGACGGCATCTGTCTTTCAGGTGGCAGTGGTCTCCAATTTCCGTTATCGCGTGTTTGTGAAGCCCTCCAACTCGTCTCAGCAGCAAATGGTCAAGTCCCTGGTTCCTGATGCCTTCCGTTCTTCCTATCACGGTCAATCGGTGCTGCAAGTCGGAGCCTTTCAAGATCGAACCAAAGCCGATGAAGTGATTGGTTTGCTGAATAAGAACGGAATTGACAGCATCTTATCTGAAGACCGTTAAGCTAGAAGGGGGTTGTTGGTGTCTGCGCCACTAACCCAGTAATGGATCCTGCTGGATCCCGAAAATTGGTTGCCTTAACCCGCTTGTGCTGTAGTCTATGGCGGCTTGTTCTTGGTTCGTCTGCGCTGGTCTAAAGGCTGTCGCAGACGTGGGTTATTAAAGGTAAAATGCAGACGAGGTCTATCTGGGTTACTTAGGCGACACGGGTGTGCTTCGATTTTGTTTAAATTTTTTGTTAGTAACTTGCGACTGACTCTCTGAACAAGTTCAATGCTTAGTTCAGAAGTTATTTTCAAAACCTAATTTTTATCGGTAACCTTACATGGACGAATTACGGGCGGCGCTTGAATTGGCGACCGAAGACGAGCTCAAGGATCTTACCGAAATTTTATTTCGACGTAAGTTTAATCCCCTGGATTATCTTCAAGGACTTGATCCGAGCCAAGTGCAAAGCCCTGATCGTAGGCGTTGGATTAATGCGATTGAAGATCGCTTTCGATTTTTGGCCGCAGATGGTCTAACCGTCTTGCGAGGTGAGTCTCGTGCGGTAACTTACCGTCAAGTGTTAATTCGAGTGTGTCGCTATCTCAAGTTACGCTTTTCTCCTTCCCTATCCACAACGGACTTAGAGGCAGAAATCTTTCTCCACCTAATGCAGCGCACCTGGAAAAAGATGCCCACTGGCGATCGCGAAGTGTTGGTGGAACGAATTCGGGCTGCGTTGCAGCAATCTGCGGCCGATCCCCTGCCCTTAAACTGTCATATTGATCCCTTAAGATTGGCAGTGGAAGGCGGAAGTGCTTTAGCCGTTAGTTCTGTGGTTCGCCCGTTTATTGTGCGTCAACTGGCTCAGCAGTTTGCGCTGCATTTTGCGGCGGTTCAGTCTGCTTCGGAGGCAGCTGGTGTTTTGGCGCTCCAAGCTGCACGCCAAAGTTTGACGGTAGCAGCAATTCGCTATACCTCAACGCGTAGCTTATTTGCAGCCGTGAGTGGGGTGCTGTGGGCCAGTTTTGTGGTGGATCTGGGCTGGCGGTCGATCGCCACAAACTATGGTCGGATTATTCCCATCATTTTTACCCTTGCTCAAATTCGCCTAACCCGTTCTGAATGGGCTTGTGCCTATTAAGCTGCTACTTGTGCCTGTAAGTTTTCTCTAATTCATGCTTGTGACTGATCCCCATACTTGGTTTGCCCCTTCTCACTTCATCATGTTGGGGTTGATTGCTTGCTTTGCGACGGCCCATAGTGGTCTCGCGGCTCTGCGTGCTCAGGCCGAAAAGCGTGTTGGTGCTCGCGCCTACCGCATCCTATTTGCCTTGGTGAGCATTAGCTTAGCCGTGGTGCTGATCGTCTATTTCATTAACCACCGCTACGATGGCATTCAGCTTTGGCAGGTGCAGGGTATCCCTGGGGTTAAGACAACTGTATGGGTTCTGTCTGCCCTGTCTTTTGTCTTTCTGTATCCTTCTACCTTTAATCTGCTGGAGATCGCTGCGATTCAGCAGCCTCAGGTGCACCTTTACGATTCCGGTATCGTCCGGATCGCACGGCATCCTCAAATGGTAGGACAAGTAATTTGGTGTATGGCCCATCTGTTGTGGATTGGGACGACCTTCACCCTCGCGACCAGTTTGGGACTGATTGGTTATCATTTGTTTGCCGTGTGGCATGGCGATCGCCGCTTGACATTGCGCTATGGCGAGGCGTTTGCCGCAGTCAAAGCCCAAACCTCGATCATGCCGTTTGCTGCGATTCTTGAGGGGCGACAAACCTTGAAATGGACTGAATTTTTACGCCCGGCCTATGTAGGGATCGCAATTTTTGTCGGTCTTTTCTGGTGGGGACATCCTTGGATCATTCATGCAGCAGGGAGCATTCACTGCTAGCATGATCCCAAGACTGAATACTATCCTTTGGGCTAGAAGGGTCCCTAATGATTGCATCTATTAATGAAAATACTTTTAATCAAGAAGTTTTAAAGTCTTCAATTCCAGTCTTAGTCCATTTTTGGACACCTTGGTGTGGTCCTTGCAAACGAATTGAACCGTTGGTTTCGCAGCTGGAACATACCGCACCCTATCCGGTTAAAGTGGTTCGAGTCAACGCTGATGAGAATTTTTGGCTCGCTAAGTTATTTCACTTAACTAGCATTCCGACCATTCTTTTGTTCCATAAGGGTGAAGTAATCCATCGCTTAGAACATCTGGATGGTCGCGAGGAGAACCTCCGTAGCCTGGGGGTTGTGTTGCAAAATATCTGTCTTTCGGTTTGCGATAGTGCTACAGATGCAGTTGTTCCGTCTGAACCATTGCGTAAACCCATCTCCTCTGGGTTACGTGCCTGACGGGATGACTTAAAAAGAGGCTTTGCTCGCTTGGCTTTGGGGTGGTATGTCAAAAGCGCTGCAGCCGATTTATGAGTGGCAACGGTAACGATTCGTTGTAAATTGACCCACCGCCATTCTAGGAAGAGTGTGTCACAATTAAACTGTTTTCTTTCTGCCTTGAAACCCCACTTGACGTTTCAGCAGTCTCAGTGATGGAACCATTGTATAAATTTGCTTGGCTAATCCCCGTGCTGCCTCTGGTAGGTGCCATGCTGGTTGGATTGGGCCTGATTTCCTTTAATCGCGCCACGAATGCACTGCGGCAGGTTAATGCAGTGCTGATTATTTCTTTTTTGGGTGCGGCAATGACACTGTCTTGTGCATTGCTTTGGAGTCAAATCCAAGGTCACCCTCCCTATCTCCAAACCTTTGAATGGGCTGCTGCAGGTGCCTTTCATTTGAAGATGGGTTACACGATTGACCACCTCACGGCCATGATGCTTGTGGTTGTGACCACGGTCGCCTTGCTGGTGATGGTTTATACCGATGGCTATATGGCGCATGACCCCGGATACGTCCGGTTTTATGCCTATTTGAGTTTATTTAGTTCCTCAATGCTGGGTTTGGTGATAAGCCCGAACCTAGTACAAATTTATATTTTTTGGGAACTGGTAGGCATGTGTTCCTACCTCTTGGTTGGGTTTTGGTACGATCGCAAGGCTGCTGCGGATGCCGCCCAGAAAGCATTTGTAGTTAACCGAGTGGGCGACTTTGGACTACTCCTTGGTATTTTGAGTCTGTACTGGGCTACGGGCAGCTTTGACTTTCAGGCCATTGGCGATCGCCTAGAGACCTTGATTTCTACAGGGCAATTGAGCATCGTGATGGCCAGCATCTTTGGGATTCTGGTCTTTTTAGGACCTGTAGCCAAATCGGCTCAGTTCCCGCTGCATGTTTGGTTGCCCGATGCCATGGAAGGCCCAACGCCGATCTCGGCGCTCATTCATGCGGCAACGATGGTGGCAGCGGGTGTTTTCCTTGTGGCCCGTATGTTTCCCGTCTTTGAAGGCCTACCTGCGGTCATGCAAGTGATTGCCTGGACCGGAGGCTTCACGGCATTCCTAGGCGCAAGTATTGCCATTACTCAAAACGACATCAAGAAAGGTTTAGCTTATTCAACCATTTCCCAATTGGGATACATGGTGATGGCAATGGGCATTGGTGCCTATAGCGCAGGCTTATTCCACTTGATGACCCACGCTTACTTCAAGGCCATGTTGTTCTTGGGGTCGGGTTCGGTGATTCATGGGATGGAAGCAGTGGTGGGACATAACCCAGCCTTGGCCCAAGACATGCGTCTGATGGGTGGGCTGCGCAAATACATGCCTGCTACCGCCTTAACCTTTCTGATTGGCTGTCTTGCCATTTCTGGAATTCCGCCTTTCGCTGGGTTTTGGTCGAAAGATGAAATTTTAGGGTTAGCCTATGCAGCCAATCCTGCCCTTTGGTTGTTGGGCTGGCTCACGGCTGGGGTGACGGCGTTTTACATGTTCCGCATGTATTTCGCAACCTTTGAAGGTGGCTTCCGTGGCAAACGCCAAGATATTCAAACTGCATTGTTAGAGGGTCGCGCAGTTGCAGCATTGCCCTTTGGCCCTGGTGCGATGAATCCGGCGGAGTTGGCCCATCGAGACAGTCACGAGGCTCACAGTGACAGCCATGGGGATCATGATCACGGTCATGGCCATGCCGATTCGCCCCATGAGTCTCCGCTGACGATGACGCTCCCGTTACTAGTTCTGGCGATTCCTTCTATTTTTGTAGGATTGCTGGGCACACCGTTCCATAATTACTTTGAGGCGTTCATTTACTCGCCCACTGAAACCGCTGCTGAAGCGTTGCAAGCGGCAACAGAAGCTGATCTGCCTGAATTTTTTGCCATGGCTGGTAGCTCTGTGGGAGTTTCCTTGATCGGCATTACGCTTGCTTCTCTGATGTATTTGAGTCATAAGATTAGCGCAGCTGCGATCGCAGATCGGATACAGCCCCTTTACCAGTTCTCCTTGAACAAGTGGTACTTTGACGACATTTACAATTCAGTGTTTGTCAAAGGTTTGCGACGGTTGGCTCGCCAAGTGTTAGAGGTGGACTACAACGTTGTAGATGGGGTGGTTAACTTCACGGGCTTTTTAGCCGTCATCACGGGCGAAGGCTTAAAGTATTTTGAAAATGGCCGCGCTCAGTTCTACGCGCTGATAGTCTTTTTAGCAGTACTAGGCTTTGTGATTGTGGCGGTTTAACACAACTGACTTAATCTAGAGCCGCAATACATTTGTCTGTGCCAGAGGGGTTTTGTCCATGACGCTGACCAATTTTCCTTGGCTAACAACCATTATCTTCTTTCCGATATTGGCTGCCGCCATTATTCCCTTCATTCCAGACAAGGTCGGTAAAGGAACGCCCATCCGCTGGTATGCCTTGGTTGTTGGCTTAATTGATTTTGCGTTAATTATTACAGCCTTCTATACGCAATACGATTTTTCCAACGACGGCTTGCAACTGGTTGAGAGCTACGACTGGATTCCTCAAATTGGCTTAAAGTGGTCGGTTGGGGCAGATGGACTATCCATGCCGTTGATTCTACTAACAGGATTTATTACTACCCTTGCGACTCTTGCAGCTTGGCCTGTAACGATGAAGCCTCGGTTGTTTTACTTCCTGCTTTTAGCAATGTACGGGGGGCAGATTGCCGTATTCGCTGTCCAGGACATGTTGGTCTTCTTCCTAGTGTGGGAACTAGAGTTGATTCCGGTCTACATGTTGCTGGCAATTTGGGGTGGCTATAAACGTCTTTATGCTGCGACCAAGTTTATCCTCTACACCGCGGGCAGCTCCTTGTTTATTTTGGTTGCTGCCTTAGCGATGGCCTTCTATGGCGATACCGTAACCTTCGATATGCATCAACTGGGGCTGAAGGATTATGCCCTTAATTTTCAGCTTCTTGTTTATGCTGGCTTTTTGATTGCCTACGCGGTCAAGCTGCCGATTGTACCGTTACATACCTGGCTACCAGATGCCCACGGTGAAGCAACCGCGCCAGTACACATGCTGCTTGCGGGTATCTTGCTCAAAATGGGTGGCTATGCGCTCATTCGCATGAACGTAGAAATGCTACCCAATGCCCATGTTTACTTTGCACCTGCCCTGGTTGTGCTGGGTGTGGTCAACATTATTTATGCCGCGTTGACCTCCTTTGCCCAACGCAACCTTAAGCGCAAAATTGCGTACTCTTCGATTTCCCACATGGGCTTTGTCTTGATTGGCATT
>DATNQK010000617.1:0-2599 GCA_036704065.1 Stenomitos sp. | reverse complement strand
AGAAGACTACCATTTGCCTAAGTCCAAGACTCAGCGAACGGCTCAGGCTGAGGTCTATGGCCGCGATGGACTCGCTTTATTAAGGGCTATTTTTGACGATGAGAGGAGTCCAGCTTGGCTGCGGCAGATTCCAGCAGTTGAGACCCTGAGGCGTGTCTGGATACAACAATATTATTGCGAGAAAGACAACATTCGCTGGCGCACTCAAGCCGAAGCCCCACCTGCTTCTATCATGATTAGCTCACCTTATGAACCAGATGCCCACTACGCCAAGAAACAGACAACTTCCTGGGTGGGATACAAAGTCCATGTCAGTGAAACCTGCGAACCAGGAGACTTGCATTTGATTACGAATGTAGAAATCTCTCCAGCGCCTTTTGCTGATGGGGATATGACTGAATCAATTCACCAGTCTTTGGCAAACAACAATCTCCTACCCAACAAACATATTGTCGACACCGGGTATCTCGATGCCGAACTGTTAGTCACGACTGATGAACGATATCAAGTGGATTTGCTGGGACCGACACGCATCAATCTGCACTGGCAGGCCAAGGCCAATCAAGGCTATGCTGCCGACGACTTTACGGTCGATTGGCAACAGCAGAAAGTCATTTGCCCAGCCGGAAAATCCAGTGTTTCCTGGACGCCAGCGATTGATGGTCGAGATAATGAAGTGATCAAAATCAAGTTTACTGCAGCCGATTGTTCAATCTGTCCAAGTTTGCGCTTATGCACCCGCAGTGATCGCCCGAGGCGCTCGATTACTATTCGACCGGAAGCACAGTACAAAGCTTTGCAGAAAGCTAGGCAACGAGAGCCCACGATTGATTATCAAGCTGACTATGCGTTGCGTGCTGGGATTGAAGGAACGCTCTCTGAAGGGGTGCGAGCACATGGCTTCCGGCGGGCTCGCTATATCGGCCTAGCTAAAACCCACTTACAGCACCTGATGACAGCCGCAGCAATTAACTGTAAGCGCATTCATAACTGGCTGACTGGCGTGCCTCAAGCCGCTACCCGTACTTCACAGTTTGTCAGACTGATGGAGTCATCTGCAAGTTAAGCAATATTTCGCCACCAGTATCAAAAGTTAGGAAGAGCCCAATAGCAGTGTCGTCTAATACTTGGTATCAGATTGCGCTGATGACCTTTCTCTTTTGCGTGGGACTGCTTCTGAACTGGGTCTCTTGGGAATGGATGAAAATGCGACTCCCGAATCATCTCTCCTAAACGGTTATGTCTCAGTTCGATGGCGAGTGACCCATTTTTTGAGTTCGATTACCCACATCACCGCACTCCCAAGCACTATGCAAAGCCCCAAATCTTGGAGAGATAGTGCTTCGGTTATAAATATTTCCTGTAAAAAGGGAACGTACACCACTAAAAGCTGCAAGCCAAAGGTCAAAAGCACTGCTCCCAGCAGCAGCTTATTTGATAGAAAACCGAGTTGAAATAGTGAATCGCGGTCGGAACGAACCGCCAGAACAATCCCTAACTCAGAAAAAGTGAGCACCGTGAATAGCATGGTCTGCCAGTGTGCTGCTGGATTTACTTGCCAGTACCCATATCCTGTTCCAACACAAATAAACCCAGTCAGTAAACCAAGAAGAATAATCTCGCGTCCCATTCCTCTCCCAAAAATGCTCTCTGTGGGTGGGTAGGGTGGACGGTTCATTATATTTTCCTCGGCTGGCTCTACACTCAGCGCTAGGGCAGGAAGCCCATCTGTCATGAGATTGATCCAAAGAATTTGGATAGGCAGGAGAGGCAGGGGCATTCCTATCATAGGTGCCAGCAACATGACCCAAATTTCCCCAGAATTGCTGCTCAGGAGGTATTTAATACTTTTGCGAATGTTGTCGTAAATGACGCGGCCTTCGCGCACCGCCGCAACGATGGTGGCGAAGTTATCATCCAAAAGCACCATATCAGCCGCTTCTTTGGCAACATCTGTCCCCGTAATGCCCATCGCCACTCCGATGTCGGCTTTACGCAGGGCAGGCGCATCGTTAATGCCATCTCCCGTCATTGCCACAATATGCCCCTGGCTTTGAAGCGCCTGCACGATCGCCAATTTTTGCTGGGGAGATACCCGCGCATAGACGGCGCTATTTTCGACCAAGACCGTCAGTTCTTGGGAAGACAGTTGAGCTAGGGTCTGACCTGTGGAGGGCTGATCTTGAGTTGCAATTGCGAGCTCACGGGCAATATGTTGTGCAGTTAAGGACTGATCGCCCGTGATCATAATGGGGCGGATGCCCGCTGTTTTACAGGTTAAGACTGCATTTTTTACTTCCGGTCGTGCCGGATCCTGCATCCCGATGATGCCGATGAAAGTCAGGTTTTGCTCCAGACTACTCAATTGCTCCGCCGTAGGAAGTGAAGTTAATCCTTGGAAGGCGACACCTAACACCCGCATTCCCGCATGGGCAAATTCATTATTGGCATTCATGATTTTGTGATGCCAAGCCTGATCCAGGGGTTCGACCTGACCGTTGACCCACACCTGACTGGAAATACTCAGAAGACTTTCAACGCCCCCTTTGGTAAACACAACATAGGGCAGCGCTTGAGAAGCATTTAACCAGGATTGGAG
>DATNQK010000616.1:0-17923 GCA_036704065.1 Stenomitos sp. | reverse complement strand
CTCCCCCCAAATCGTAAAGGGTTGAGGTGGAGATAGGGGCTTGAGGATCGTCGATTTAAAAAATCGCTATTCAGAGTGGTCACAGGCCTTGTAATATCAATAAGGAGCGATGCAACCCAATGGTCGGTCAACCATGCATGTTTGTGGTTGTTCACCTGTAATCCTTTGCTGTTGTGCTGTTGAACGATTGATCTTAGATAAGGAACCGTAGTTATGAGCAGTAAGCCAGACCGCGTGGTACTGATCGGCGTTGCCGGAGACTCTGGATGCGGTAAGTCCACTTTCCTACGCCGATTGGCAGATCTGTTTGGGGAAGATTTTATGACGGTGATCTGCCTAGACGACTACCACAGTCTGGATCGCTATCAGAGAAAAGAAACCGGCATCACGGCGCTCGACCCACGTGCTAACAACTTCGACTTAATGTATGAGCAAATCAAAGCCCTCAAGGGTGGCGACACCATCGATAAGCCGATTTATAACCACGAAACAGGGTTAATTGATCCTCCCGAGAAGGTAGAACCGAATCGGGTTGTGGTGATTGAGGGACTCCATCCCTTATATGACGAACGGGTGCGATCGCTGCTCGACTTTAGCGTTTACTTAGACATTAGCGACGAAGTCAAAATCAACTGGAAAATCCAGCGAGACATGGCAGAGCGAGGTCACACCTATGACGATGTGCTAGCAGCCATTAATGCTCGCAAACCCGATTTTGAAGCCTACATCGATCCTCAGAAGAAGCACGCAGACGTTGTCATTCAGATCTTGCCATCTCAATTGGTCAAGGAAGAAGAAAAACCTGGTAGCCTCATTCGGGTTCGGTTGATTCAACGGGATGGCATCAAGAACTTTGAGCCTGTGTATCTGTTTGACGAAGGATCTACCATTTCTTGGGTTCCTTGCGGACGTAAGCTCACCTGTTCCTATCCTGGTATCCGTATGTTCTACGGTCCCGATGAGTATTACGGAAACAGCGTCTCTGTCTTAGAGGTCGATGGCCAGTTCGAGAAGCTCGATGAAATGATTTACATTGAGAGCCATCTCAGCAATACCTCCTCTGACTACCAGGGTGAAATGACCGAGTTGTTGCTCAAACACCGCGATTATCCTGGATCCAATAATGGTTCTGGATTATTCCAAGTTCTCGCTGGATTGAAGATGCGGTCGACCTATCGTCATCTGATTTCTAAAGAGACGGCGAAGGCTTCTGTGTAATCGTCCCTAGCATCTAGGACATCGTTTAATCATCAAAAAGGCGCGACTTGTTTCGCGCCTTTTTTACGTTTGTTAGCCAGTTCAGCACAAGCCTCTAGGCAGGCAAGTGTCGTATTGAAACTCTAGGCAATCCGAGAAATAAACTTGGAAGCTCGTGTTTCTCTTTCAGCCCACGGCTGAATCGGTGTGACAGCAATCGATAAGGGTCTTACCCGTTCCGAACCGTTAAACACATTCACCTGATACACAGCATTTTGCGTATAATCAAGGGCTGTCATCCATCCACTGCGCGGATGATAGGCACCTGTGTCAATGTCTAGCCAACCAATGCCCTGAGCCAATTGTCCGGGTTCGACCCCAGGAAACGTAAATGTAATGGTATGGCCTGTAACAATCAGTTTGTCCGAAAAAAACGGGGTCAGCATTTGATGGAATTCCTGACGAATCCAGCAAAACTGCTGCGACGATTGCTTCTCTAAGGGCATGTTAGGGTGCAGGCCTGCATGAACCAACCATAAATCGCCTAAGTCAAAGAAGGAAGGCAGTGTGGCCATCCACGCTAGGTCAATCTCTAATTGTTCATCCTTCCCCTTGTAGCTGTTAAGGGTGGTACGTCCTCCAGCCGAGAGCCATGCATCCATGGCAAAATGCTCTGTATCGGCTGTTGAGTAGGCATAACACATCATTTGCTCATGATTACCCAGTAGGCAAGGGTACTGGTGCGTTCTGACTAGCTCGACAACCCTGGCACTTTGAGGCCCTCTATCAATCAGATCGCCGAGGAAGTAGATCTGATCTTGAGCACTAAAGTTCAAGAGCGTCAGTAGCTGCTCGAGTCCCTGATAGTGACCGTGAACATCTCCGATTACAATGCGCCTGGGAGATTCGTGTGACATGCTGATGAGTCAGGTACGTCCCTGAAGGGGAGAAGGAGACTACAATTCGAATCCTTTTATCACTCGGCAGGAACGATTGTGAATACCACTAGTATGCCCTATTTTGAAGAAAAGGAACTAGGCAATGGACCGTTTGATCTTACGTGGGATTCGCGGCTATGGTTATACGGGTGTCCTTCCGGAAGAGCAACGCTTAGGTCAATGGTTTGAGGTGGATCTGCGCATTTACATGGATCTCAGCTTGGCAGGCACCAGCGACGACCTCTGCGATACGCTACACTATGGTCCTTTGATTGAACAAGTTCAAGATTTGCTGCGAAACGCTCGGTTTGCGTTAATCGAACGGTTGGCAACGGCGATCGCAGACATGGTTCTAAGCTATCCAAAGGTAGAGAAGGTGGAGGTGGGCTTGATTAAGAAACCGCCCATTCCTGAGTTTGCTGGACAGGTTCAGGTCGAGATCACGCGTTTTAGACGCAATGAATGATTGATTAGAATGCAGGAGGCCCAAAGGGGCCACTCGTGATGGAATCTAAAGGCATGGTGTCCAGTCTGGAGTTACAGGGATCTGGCGCAGATCGCTACGTGGAAGTGTTGGTCGATTGTCCAGGACAGCAAGGGCTGTTAACCTATCGTATTCCGGTAGGTGTTGAGATTCAGCCCGGTGACATTTTGAGCGTGATGTTTGGGGCGCGGCAGGTTGGGGCGATCGCCGTGCGTCTGACGCCGACTTTACCGCCAGACTTAGGTGCATCACAGGTTCGTGATGTGATTGAAGTGGTCAGCAGCAGCTTATTCCCCCCTGGTTACTGGCAATTATTAGAGCAGGTTGCAGCCTATTACTACACGCCCTTAATGGCTGCTATTCGAGTGGCCTTACCACCTGGGGTATTACAGCGATCGCAGCGGCGGGTGCGGCGGCTACAGCAACCACAGGAGGCGGTGCAACCATCCCTGAGTACCACTGCCCAGCGGGTACTTGAACTCCTAGAGCGATCACCGACCCAGGAGTACACCTGGCGTTATATTCAACAGCGAGTGAAAGGTGCAGAACAGGGCCTGCGGGAACTGAAGCGTCTGGGGTTGATTGACACCACCCTACAACCGCCAACTGCAACTGTTCAGCCCAAACGCCAGCAAATGGTAACGCTCATCGATGCGACAGGGGCCGATTTAACCCCACGCCAACGTGAAATCTTAGCGCTGTTGGCGCGCAATGGCGCGCAAATGTGGCTGCAAGACTTATTGAAAGCGACGAAGTCGACGACTACAACACTGCAAAAAATAGCCCAAGCGGGCTGCATTACCATTACCAGCGAGGAGCGTCTTCGCCTAGAAGCACATCCTGTCGCCCCAGATCAGCCCATGACCTTAACACCCGCTCAGGCGATCACGGTGTCTAAGATTCAATCGCTTTCAGGCCATGCCCAAGTATTGCTCCACGGGGTAACTGGATCGGGCAAAACAGAGGTTTATTTACAGGCGATCGCCCCCATCCTAAAGCAAGGCTTATCGGCATTGGTTCTGGTGCCTGAAATTGGCCTAACGCCTCAACTGACGGATCGCTTTCGGGCTCGGTTTGGAGAGCGGGTACGAGTGTATCACAGTGCCCTATCCGATGGCGAGCGCTATGACACTTGGCGATACTTGCTGATGCCCGAACCGCAGGTTGTGATCGGCACCCGCTCTGCGGTGTTTGCGCCCTTGCCAAAGCTGGGGCTGATTATTGTTGATGAAGAACATGATTCCGGTTACAAGCAAGATCAAAACGCACCTTGCTACCATGCCCGAACCGTGGCTATGTGGCGATCGCAACTGGCAGACTGCCCCTTAATTTTAGGATCGGCCACCCCTTCTCTAGAAACATGGGTGCATATCCGTCCGCAGGATACCGAACCCGCTTTGTGTGCCAACCATAACCATTACCTGAACCTGCCGGAGCGGGTTGAATCGCGCACAATGCCACCCATTTCAGTGGTAGACATGCGCCAAGAGCTACAAAATGGCAACCGCTCTATGTTTAGCCGCCCTTTGCGAGATGCCCTCTTAGCACTGAAAGCCAAGCAGCAACAAGGGATTGTATTTGTCCAGCGGCGGGGACATAGCACATTTGTTTCGTGCCGCAGTTGTGGTTATGTGGTCAACTGTCCCCATTGCAGTGTTTCGTTAACCTATCATCATGAGTCGCCCCAGCATCGTCCTCTCCTGCGTTGCCACTACTGCAATTTCCTCCAGGCTCAGCCTAAAGATTGTCCTGCCTGTAACTCTCCTTACTTTCGGTTCTTTGGCACAGGCACTCAGCGGGTGGTTGCTGCGCTCAATACTGAGTTTCCTGACCTAAGACTCATCCGCTTCGACAGCGACACAACTCGGCGCAAGGGTGCCCATCGTGATTTGTTAGAGCAGTTTGCAGCAGGAGAAGCGGACCTCTTAGTCGGCACCCAAATGCTAACCAAAGGGATTGATTTGCCTCAAGTACAACTGGTTGGGGTGTTGGCGGCTGATGGGCTCTTGAACTTGCCGGATTTTCGGGCCAGTGAACGGGCAGTGCAAACCCTGCTCCAAGTGGCCGGACGAGCCGGTCGGGGCGATAAACCGGGACAGGTCATTTTGCAAACCTATAGTCCCGAATCCCCAATGATTGCAGCAGTTCAGCGCCATGCCTTTGAACAGTGCGTGGACGTTGAACTACAGCAACGGGCAGAGTTAAATTACCCTCCCTACGGTCAATTGATCGTCCTCCACTTAAGCGGCCCCACTGCTGAGGGAGTTGAACAGGCCGCTTTGGCAACCGCTGAGACTTTACGACAGGCGATCGCACAAGCCCCAATCAGCATAGACGTGTTAGGTCCTGCCCCCGCTAGTATTCTGCGGGTTGCAGGCAAATTTCGATGGCAAATCCTTGTCAAGCTGCCTGCTAATTTGGCAGGCCATCCGCATCAGTGGAGATTACCCCTTGAAGCGTTGCAGCGTTGTTGTCCTAAACCGATTCGGCTCGCGGTCGATGTTGACCCTTTGAGCTTGCTGTAGCCGGATTGCTGTAGAGGTACTAAACGTTCTGCCACTCATAGAGCGCCGCTTCTGTGTATCAATTGTGTCGCATTCCACGAACCTACACTTAGAAACAAGGTATACTAACCTTGGTTTTGTAGGGTTTTAGGGTTAAATCTCACGTTTTCTGCAGTGGCACGCCTAATCGTCTCAATTCCTTTCCATAGGTACAGTATTCGCCTATTGAAGTCTTATGTATTGACCATAGGCTTAATGCTATGTACTGACATCAAACCCATCCTCGGCAAAACGCTACACGATAAGTTCGAGTTTGCAAGCAACGATATCAATCGGTTGTGGATGCAAGAGTTCAAAGCCCTAGGTCGGGTTTGGGTCACGCCACGGGTTTACATTTACTGGAGCACACTACGCACCCCCTGCGGTACCCTGGGACAGGGTAATGCTCTATATTGTCCTCGCAACCATTCCATTTACATAAACCAACCCTTTGTAAACCGGATTAATCGCCAAGTGGGTGATTTTGCAGCCATTACAGTATTGGCCCATGAATATGGCCATGCAGTTCAACATCTACTAGGCCTTTCTGATATGAACCGCTATTTGGTGCAAGAAGAACTTCAGGCCGACTGTTTAGCTGGGTTTTATGCCCAGAGTGCGATGCAACGGGGTCTGCTAGATGCGAGCGATATTCCTGAAGCAACGGCACAGTCTTACTATGGCGGCGCACCTAAATTTCGCCTGGATTCCCACGGTACATCCCAGCAAAGGGTGATGGCGTTCCGGATGGGTTATTCCCACGGATTTCAAGCTTGCTTAAGCTACACAACGTGGTCGCCCTAAGCGGACTGTTGCGCCAAGCGAGGGAGGGCCTCGCGCAATGCTTGGATGAGCTGGGCATTTTCTTGGGTGGTACGCACTGCAACACGGAAATAGCGATCGCCCAATTCAGGAAAGCTCATGCAGTCTCGAATCAAAATGCGGTGATGCCGCAATAGAGCCAACTGCAACTGAGTCACAGAGACTGCACAGCGAACCAGCAAAAAATTGGCGATTCCAGGGAATACTGTGAGCCTAGGAATCTGCGCCAGTTCCTGATGCAATAACGGTCTAGCCTGGTTCAGCCAGCAAAAAGTTTCAGATTGAAACTCCGTATCGTCTAGGGCAGCAAATCCAGCAGCGATCGCCAAGGTATTAACAGACCACGGATCGCGCCAGGTTTCCCATTGCCGAATCAACGAAGGATGAGCTAGGGCATACCCTAACCGCAGACCTGGAATACTGAAGAACTTCGTCAGCGATCGCACTATCACGAGGTTGGGATAGCGCGTCAGAACTGCAACTAAGCTATAGGGTTCAGGGTCAGGTAGAAACTCCATAAAGGCTTCATCGACGACAAGCAGCGCACACTGCTCTAGCAACGCCAGAAGCTCGGACTGACCAAAACCCAAGCCTGTTGGATTGTGCGGATTGTTCAGCAGTATTCCGTTGGTCTCAGGTCGGCCTTGAGACAAGGAGCGGCTGATATCCCCTCTCCAATCACTGGTATCTGCAGCCGCCAGCGTTGGATTAAGAGAAATGGGGTGATTAATAATGCAGGCATCGAATGCTTGAAGCGCACGGTAATAATCGCCAAAGGCTGGCGACAGTAAATGGGTTTGTGGCAATTGACTTAAACTGCGACAAGCCCAAGTGAGCAACTCAGCCGCACCATTGCCGACGATGATCCATTCTGGCGGCAGATTATGAAGCTGACTGAGTCGCTGCTTGAACTGCTGAGCATGCGGATCGGGATAAGCCTGAATGGTATCGATGCTTGATTGAATAGCCAGCTTCACCGACTGAGGTGGCCCCAGCGGATTGATACTGGCAGAAAAATCTAAGATCTCTTGGGGAAGGCAACCTGCAAGAGCTGCAGCCCAGAACAGATTGCCACCATGATGGGGTTGCGACGCAGACAAAGGATTGATAGAAAATTCCGAAGGGTTTACTCAGCTACCTTTTCCTTAAAGAGCTTTCCTGCGGAAAAGGCCGGAACTTTGGTTGCAGGAATCTTCATTTTGGCACCTGTTTTAGGATTGCGACCTTCGCGGGCCTTGCGTTCGCGGGCCTCAAACGAACCAAACCCAACAAGGGTAACTTTCTGATTGGAAGATACAGATTCAACAATGGTTTCGAGGGCAGCGGTCAACACTGCATCAGCCTGCTTCTTGGTGACGTTAGCCTTTTCGGCAATCGCATCCACCAGTTCTCCCTTATTCATGCATGACTCCTATATGCATTGTTCATTTGTTTTTTATGTTGCAACTATCAAGTTCTGTTGCGTTAGATTCAGCCAGAAGTTCTATCCAGAATCTATCTTTAATTTTCTCAGAACCCTGATGGATGCATTGTTTCAATGGCTTATTTTAATGGTTGTTTTTAAAAAAACAAACCTTTAAAGAGAAAAAAATATAGAGATTTCAAGATTTTTTTGCCTTTGAAGTTTGCAATATATTGACAGTTCTTAGCCTTAAATAGGCTGACTAACACCGAAATCCTTGCTCCATAAGGGTTTTAATGGTTCGTGGGGTTGGGACGCTCTCTAGGAAGTGGTCATCAAAAACACAAAATAGACTTTAACGGTATCGTTAGAATTCCCACAGGATGCTGGTTTGTGTAACGCTTTATTAATCGAAATCGTCTTAGCCCCAATAGTTCAGGCCAAATCGTGCAAATGGCGCTTTGGGGCAAACCCTTGATAGGGGTACCACAGGTTGTCACTATCACATCAGGTGTCGGATTCAATCCACCCCTAAGGTTGCGGGTGAATGTTTCGTGCGTCAGGCGATCGTTCAACTTGGAGAACAGGAGCCGAGAGTGAAGCAAGTCCCTTTGACAACAACCGCTTTGCTAAAATGTAAAAGTATCTTAAACTAATGGCTTCAATGGGTGGGAGAACCTTAAGCCCCATCTGTATTCTTCATTATTGCCACCTATGATTCAACCTCGTCAGTCTCCGAAACTGTCTACGCCCGCCTATGGTTTTAATGATTATGTAGAACGCATCAATGGCCGAGCAGCAATGATAGGCCTTGTGGTGGCGATCGCGGTTGAAGTGGCAACAGGAAATGGCATTTTATCTCTGCTGGGGTTGCATTAAGTTAACTCGCACAGCTATTGGGACACCTGAATGTCTACCCTATCTATACACATCACACTGAAATAGAGGGTGTATTCCTATTGCAGGAATCCTAAACTAGGGGTATGTTAAAGGCCATCCTTTAGCCTAAAGGTTACTGGTTTCAGTTTTGTCGGTGGGCTAAGGTTACAGTGTTCGTTGCCTTAGAGTGTTTAGATCCTTGTTTGGTGAAACAATGAGTATTCTCCTGCCTCGTTTCTTTCGCTCTGCCTTTCGCAAAGATCCTATTTCTAGCTTCCTGTTAACTATGGGTGCAGCGGATGTGGCTATAGGTGGGGCTAGTAACCATAGTGGGTTGTTGCTTTTAGGTTTGGTTCTCTTTGGCGGAGCCCTCGGTTTAAAGTGGGTGCAAAGTCAGCGTCGTGTGGATGCTGTGTCCGAACCGGTTGTACAGCACTATTTGCCGCCCCAATCTTCTCAGTCTGAATTGCCAATGCTATCCATCTCTAAAAAAAGACCCCCCAATTGATGGGGTATGGTTTAGGGCAAGGGTTAGATACCGTTTAGTTGTCTGACACAACAATGGCCAAGGGCTTGAAGGTGCAGCGTCGGTCCCAAGTCTTGGAACTGTAAAGAACGGGGATCTTAAAATTTCAACCGCAGGTTATGTTTATCTTGTTGCAGCCTAATTGCAAGGGTTATTTCTAGAGCGACTTCAAATGATCATGCCCAAGACTCTAAAACCGTATCCACGACCATTGAAGGGAACGAGTCTTTTGCCATCATTTTTCGTTTTAGCAGTTGCCATAGAATTAACGACTCTAGAGGTTAAGCCAGCAAAGGCTATCTCACCATCCCCTCAAACACCAACAAGTCAGCATATTTTAAGTGATTCAGTCCCAACGTCGCGCTTGCCTGAATCCTTTGCCATTGCACAACTGTTCTACCCTCCCGTGGAATCGAAATCGGCAATCCGAGTGATTGGCAGAGGAACCGCAACAGTTCCTGCCGATGCAGCTGAGCTGTCCTTTGAATTCAATGGGGCTGATAGCGATAACAGTACGGTGGTCCCAACTGTATTACGGTTTCGTGCTCAAACACTCCCCTTCTCGGAGAGTAGCTTGCAATCGATTTTAAAAGCATTAAACGGCATAGGTGTTCCATCTGCCCAAATCCGTGTCAGTACCCGAAATAGCGAGTCTGATGATCGCAGCGCCAACCCACTGCCCTTCCCGCTTCCTTTACCAGGTAAATCTGCAACAGCAGCTGCAACCATTGTGGTTCGACAGGATCAGCCTACTCAAGACAGGTTGACCAAGATTGCTAAAACGGTTCAGACTGCGGTCGGGGCTCAAAAGGGCATTCAACTCACACGCGTGGGTGCGCGCTATACCCTCAAAGATTGTCGTCGACTAGAGACCGTGGTGTATCAATCTGCGGTTCAAGATGCCCGAGGTCGAGCCCAGGCGATCGCCTCAGCCATGGGAGCAACCCCCAGTTCTACCGCTTCGATTACACAACCGCTTTACGACTTGGTTTTTCCAGCCTGCGGTTCTGAACCTGTGTTGCCTTTTGAGGCTACATTTCCCACTTATGAACCCAATACACCCCCTCAGGTGTCTCTCTCGCGGGAAATTTTTGCAACCTATACCTTGCAGCCCTAATACAAAGCGCGATTTTCGTTCTCCGGTTGCCACTCAAGGGTTCGTTCTGGGCAAGCTACTTGGGTGGAATCTCAAGGGCAATGGGGCCGAGTATGCCTTTACGAAAATCGTTTAAAATTTGCTGCGTGGCTCGCTCAACCTCTCCACGATATTTGGCTTCAGCCACGGCTGCTAAATATTCATCTCCTGTCTGGGTAGTGAACTCAACCCCATAGCGCTGGCATAACGGGTCAGTCGGGATCCAGCCTGGCGTCTGAGTATTGTAGCGATCCATACGACGCACCTCTTCGATGAGAGCTGCTGCCACCAGTTGTGCGTCATAGGCACCTTCGCCAATGTCGTCGCACATGGCCAGCCGATAAGCCGCATCTTGATCGCTGAGGCGTCCCGGCAACACACCAGGAGCATCCAGCAAATCAAGGTCGGCAGAAATTCTCACCCACCGTAGTTGCCGCGTAACGCCAGGTTTGCGGGCACTTTCTACAATGCGACGGTTCAGTAAGCGGTTAATTAATGCTGATTTGCCGACGTTGGGAAATCCTACCACCACGGCTCTCACTGCCCGAGGATTCATGCCGCGATCGCGACGTCGCTGATTGAGGGCTGCACCCGTTGCTTGAGCGGCTTTGGCGATCGCAGCCACACCTTTGCCACTTTTGGCATCCGTAAAATATGGAATATCCCCTTGGGTTTTAAACCAAGAGCGCCACTGCTCCGCTGCTTTTGGGCTAATCAAGTCCATTCGATTGAGAATCAAAATTCTAGGTTTTTCGCCAATCCACTGCCGCACTTGAGGATGGGAACTGGCAAGCGGAATGCGGGCATCCCTCACTTCCAAAACCACATCCACTCGCTTTAACTGTTCTAAAAGTGCCTTCTCTGCTTTGGCAATGTGTCCTGGGTACCACTGGATGGGTGGAGTAAAAGCGGTAATTCTCATTGGTTCAGATGCATGGGCGCCACCTACTATTATGCTGAGCAGTGCCTCCTTTCGCGATGTTTTTAAATTACAGGGAACAATCTGCTCTCATCACCCTCAATGTAAAAGGTTGCATAAGCACAGTTGATTGACTAATCTGTCTAAGTTAGTGCGTTGGTTTCTGTGCCGCTTCCGGCTGAAGCATCCCTGCCGCAGCAGCCAACAAGCAATTACTTGCTCCTCATTGGAATGCTCATGACGCGGTTTAATCGTTCTTCATACTCGTCCTATAGTCCCTCGAAGCGTCGCTCTTTGCTTCAGACGCTACAGAAATTTGGATTGCTGCGACTGAGATCTATACCGACAGCTTTAAGCGTTAGCTTAGTAATCATTGCGATCTTGGGTGCCTTATTTGTCCATCCTGCTCAGGCGTTTCTTGCACAGGTAAACCCAACCACGGCTGCCCAAGGAGACACAATCACAGTTTCGGTGCGCTCAGATACTGACAATGCGAACCTTCAGGTTAAGTTTGGGTCGAAAACCTACCCAGCATTCAAGATGGGGCCGAACCAATATCGAGCTCTATTACCCACCACACCGCTTGATGCACCTGGGCCTCGTACCATTCAAGTGAGTGATGGAAGCACGCCGCAGCAGTTTCAAGTGACCGTAAAAAAACGCTGGTTTCCTACCCAAAGCATCTGGCTACCACCCGGCAAGGATTCCAACTCTGACGAGTATGAATTTGATCGCGTCGATGCGTTCAAGGCCATTGTGTCGCCACAAAAATATTGGAGTGGCCCGCTGACACGACCCAATGGTGGAGAAATTACAACCATCTATGGTGTGCGGCGTTATTACAATGGCGTATTTGCCAATGACTACTTCCACCGTGGAGTTGACTATGCAGGCGCCTATGGTTCACCTGTGTACGCGGCGGCGGCTGGCAAAGTTGCACTAGTGGGCCGCGAAGCGCAACGCTTTAAGGTCCATGGAAACTGCATTGGGATTGACCACGGCCAAGGTGTCGCAACCATGTATCTCCACTTAAGTCGCATTGATGTTAAAGAAGGAGATTTTGTTAAAGCAGGTCAAGTGATTGGGGCCTTAGGCAACTCCGGTGCTTCAACGGGGCCTCACTTACATTGGGGACTATACGTGTTTGGTCAGTCAGTTGACCCTGTGCCGTGGCGAACCAAGGGCTTCAATTAACGAACGTTGTGTTTATGGTCTTGAATGTTTTTTTACAGGGTGCGCTTAATTGCAATCACTAGCAACCGTCGCACCTTAATAAGTCTCTAAAAGCAGCGGGGCATGTTCGATGCCCCGCTGCTTGTTTGCTATTGAGCAAGTTTCAGGAGTGTATCGAGCAGTACGTAGGTTTTTCCCTTGTACTGTACAGTGGGGGCTTTCGCGAGTTCCTGCTTGAGGATAGTGGAATCTAGCGCAACTTTAACAGGCTGCTTTGGCAGAGATGTCGATTTAGACACTGTGTCTACTTTTGGTTTGGCAGGTGCCGCAGCGGGAATGGCGATCGCCGGAACATTTGCACTGGGTGTTAGCGGTGCAGCTGCGATAGATCCCATATTTCCTGGCATTGTGGCCATAGCAGAGGGTTGCGCTACAGCGGGTTGTAATCCAGGTGGCGTGTTTTGATCCACCCCTGTGGGACCAATGGCGGCAAGCTGTACAGTGCCAGCTACATCATTGCCTTCTACTGCTAATGCCCCGCTCAAAGTGGCATTGTAAACGGCATAGCGGCCATTGTTGCGGAAAATATTGCGTCCTGGGTTGAGATTCGTGCCCAAGTCGGGTTTGGCATTGGAAATAGCCACAAGCCCATCGCGCTTATTACCTTCCACCAAGTTGCCACGCAACTGCGGCATCGCAGTATGGCTCACCACAATTCCATCCACATTGTCTTGAATTCGGTTGTTTACCAGTTGGGGTTGTGCCTTTTCGCTGACAGCAATACCAAATCCAGTACGTTGGAACGTATTGTTCCGAACCATCCCTGTAGACAAACCTGTGATGGCAATTCCATTAGCGCTGTTTTCAACGAAAGCGTTATTTTCAACGGTGGGATTGGCTTTGCCTGCTACAAATACCCCTTCTCTGGCGCTCTTGGTAAACGTACAGCCGCGCACTGTGGCATTGCTAGACTCAATCCATACGCCAGTCCCTCGTGAATTGAGATTCGTAATGGTAATCCCTATCACTTGTGCATCGGGTTTCATCAGCACTGCAACATTTTGCGAGCCCCACCAAGAACTGGAGATGAAATCGCCACCTGTAATGAAGGTGTTGCTACCCTGATTGAACTCATTGCCTTGGAGCGTAACGCCTTGGGGAATGGTAAGCGGGAAAGTTTCGCCCGTTTCTTTGGAGTAAGAACCAGGCACGAGCTGCACAATAGTGCCAGGTTTTGCCTGTTGGAGCGCGTAGGTAATGGTTCTAAAAGGCGCTGATTCGTTCTTGCCTGCACTCGGCTCATCTTTGCCAGTGCTGGGATTGACAAACAGTTGGGGTTTGGCGAGTGGTTCCGCTGCTGCACTTGCCTGAACACTGGCTTCTGTTTGCTGAGCGTGGGCAGGCTGCGCTGCTACGCCTAACATCAACAAGAGCAATGCCGCGCTCAAGTGGCTACAACGCTGTAGAGACAGCAGAGAGTTGCGCCGACTGGAGCGGCGAAGAGGTTGATTCATTTACTAATTTCCCCCCGGATTCACTGGGACGATGTGGCTAAAATGCCTAGTACTGAGGCTGATTCAATGGGTTAACGACAGACAGGCAGATAATGGGGAACACACAGCAGGAAGTAATCGGCTCTTTCTTGTCGTCTGTTAGACAAACACACCTGCTAGAGAGCGACTTGGTTAAGTTTAAGGTGCCCCTTTCCCAAGCCAGATATTACTTTTCAGGAAGAATTTTTTAGGGGTCGGTTGTTGGGTCGAGTAATAATTGTGGTACGCCTGTTGTGGTGAGGCTTACGGCTATAATATTTTGCCTAAAAATCTAAAGACGGATTGCAATCGTTTACATTCTTTAGGTATGATCAGGTGTTTCGATGCTTTTGCGACGGGATTAGCGTAAAGAAAAGTTATGGCAAAGCGAGTTCAACTGGTCTTAAATCAAGATGTCTTTAAGTTAGGGTACGTGGGCGACTTGGTCGAAGTTGCACCCGGCTATGCCCGCAATTATTTATTGCCGAAGGGCTTGGCTTTTCAAGCTACCCCTGGTGTACTGAAGCAAGCAGAGCGTCGTCGTGCTGAGCATCTCAAGCGCTTGGCTGAGCTTAAGGCTCAAGCAGAGCAGCAAAAAGCAGCACTGCTTAAGATGGGTACTATAACCATTCAGCAAAAGGCTGGCGAAGGGGATGCCCTCTTTGGAAGTGTAACGGCTGCTGATGTGACTGCTGCGATTCAAGCGGCCAGCGGGATTGAACTAGATCGCCGGACGTTGTCGGTTCCAGATATCCGCAGACTGGGAACTTACACTGCTGAAGTTAAGCTTCATGCAGAGGTTGTTGCCGAAGTAACCGTTGAAGTCGTTCCAGAAGCCTAAAACTTGCTTTTAGACGTATAAAATTGCGCCGGCGGAAATTGCTCCAAGGCTGAGAGGTCTGTTACTTCATGGTATACGAGCTAAGTTTTCAACCGGAAACTGAGCATTTACCCCCCCAGAATGTTGAAGCCGAAGAGCTCATTCTTGGGGGTATTTTGCTAGACCCGGAGGCGATTGGCCGTGTGGCCGATGCGCTGAAACCTGATGCCTTTTATTTAAGTGCGCATCAGGAGATTTATCGTGCAGCGTTGGCGCTCCATGCCCAAGGTAGCCCAACGGATCTGATGTGCATTACGGCCTGGCTCCAAGATCATAGTCTGTTGGATAAGGTGGGTGGGCAGGCAAAACTAGGACAACTGGTGGACCGCACAGTCAGTGCGGTGAACGTCGATCAGTATGCTGAGCTGATCAAGGATAAATTTTTACGCCGCCAGCTGATCAAAGTGGCCAATACAGTGGCCCAAACTGCCTACAATACTTCCAAGAAGCTGGAAACAGTCCTGGATGAGGCTGAAAAGGCGATTTTTGGTGTAACTCAAGACCGTGTTCGCCAAGGACTGGTCGCAACGGAAGAAATCTTAGCCAGTACATTTGCTGAATTAGAGCAGCGATCGCTGGGTGAAGTGTTGCCAGGGGTCTCTTGTGGGTTTTACGACCTAGACGCAATGACCCAAGGGTTCCAACGCTCCGATTTAATTATTGTGGCGGGTCGGCCTTCGATGGGTAAAACAGCCCTTTCGGTGCAGATTGCGCGTCAAATTTCGGAAATTCACCGTTCGGGCGTGGCGATCTTTAGTTTAGAAATGTCCAAAGAGCAGCTGGTGCAACGGTTGCTGGCGAGCGAGTCGGGCATTGATAGTAACTATTTACGGGCAGGCCGTATCCACGAAAGCCAATGGGAGCCTCTGAGTCGTGCCATTGGTACCTTGTCTCAACTGCCGATTTATATTGACGATTCTCCGAACCCAACCGTCAACGAAATTCGCTCTAGTGCCCGTCGACTCCAGGCCGAGCGACCTGAAGGGCTAGGCCTGATTTTGCTGGATTACTTGCAGTTGATGGGGGGCGGCGATGGGACAGATGGACGTGTGCAAGAACTATCGCGAATTACGCGATCGCTAAAAGGGTTAGCCCGTGAGCTGCATGTGCCCATTATTGCGCTCTCACAGCTCAGTCGGGGGGTGGAAGCACGCACCAACAAACGTCCTTTGATGTCCGACCTACGGGAATCTGGTGCCATCGAGCAAGACGCGGACTTAATCGTGCTGCTATATCGAGACGATTATTACAACCCCGACAGTCCAGAAAAAGGCATTTGTGAGCTCATTTTAGCCAAGCACCGGAATGGCCCAGTGGGCACCGTTAAGTTGTTGTTCCAACCAGGACAAACCAAGTTCTTCAATTTAGCCAAACAAAATTAAGCTCAATAAGCCCAACAAGATTAAGAACAGGGACTTGCAAACGCAAGCCCCTGTTTTATTCACATCTGATTGCAGAAAATGCTGCTGCTTACTGGGCTACATCGCTTTTTTTGACTAGATGGGCTTCTAAGAACCAAAGCCGCTTGTCAATGGTGCGTGAAATTTCAGTGTATAGGTCAGAGGTGTCTGCATCCCCCCACTCGGCTGTTTGTTCAATACCGCTGCGCAGATGTTTGGCATAGATGCCATAGCAATCTGCAAGGGCTGCTACATGCTCTGGGCCATCTATCGCTTCGAAGGGGTATTCCGACAGCAGTGAGTTGCTGGCTGCAATTCGCGCTGTTCCCATCGCTGTACCGCCAAGGGCAGTAATCCGTTCGGCCACCAGATCGACGTAGTCTTCCAGTTCGGTCGAAAGTTCGTCAAAGAGTTCGTGCAGTTGCAAAAAGTCCATGCCCTTAACATTCCAGTGGGCCTGCTTGGCTTGGGTTTTTAGATCAATGGTGGTGGCTAAGGTTTGATTGAGCAGCGCTGCAACTTGCGATCGCACCCCTGCAGGTAAGTCAATCCGTGTGGGATAAAAGCGACCCGATGCTTTAGGAGCCATAGTAGTGGTCATAACCAGATCCTCTTCGAGATGAAACAGGGGTTGATTGTGCATGAATGCAGATAACCTGCAGCATTTGCATTCTAACGAAGCGATAAGGGCTCTAGGGTTGTTTTGATTCCCTAGATCTAAGGATTAAACGTGTTTACTGTCATCTATTAATGTAATGATCATATATAAATCATACTCATAACGACTTCGCTTTGCAAGTCATAGGATGTGAACTTGTAACGATTAACCTCATGGGATTATCGCTGTGGCAGTGTGCTGCGCCTCAGCATCGCATTTGCCATTGGTGATGATCTGCTTTGATTAAGGCGATCGCCGCATCGAAGGTATCAACACAAATGGGAATATCCATATCTGCGGGACTGGCCAGGGGCATGTCTGTCTGTACCATGAAGGTTTTAGCCCAGTTCACCAGTGCAGCCCACATGGGGCCAACCATAATTAAGGGAGTGTCAGACAAGTTCCGCACTTGCAAGAGTTGCCAAATCATCATGGCTTCGAGGGTTGTCCCAATCCCGCCTGGGACAATCACAAACGCATCGGAAATCAGCACAAAATGATGCAGGCGAGAAAAGAACGTGCGATGTTGATAGACCTGTTCCACAAAAGGATTGACAGACTGCTCGAACTCTAACTCTACGCGAATGCCCACAGATTGCGTTTGGTTGAGGGGGTCTGCGCTGACACTGCCTTCATTAGCTGCTTGCATCAAACCTGGCCCACCCCCTGTGATAATATCGCAGCCAAGTTTGGTAAGTTCGGCTGCTAAGTCTTGTACGCCTCGGTAGATAGGGCACCCCTTCTGCAACCGAGCGGAACCGAAGATAGTCACTGAATAACGCTCTCGCTTAGGGGGGTGGATGGCGCTGAGGCGATTTACAACCTCCCACAGTTCCAAAATCGAAGATTGAACGACGGCAAAGGTTTCTCTAGGGTCAAGGGGTGGGCATGCTGAAAACTCTAAAGGCTCGGTATTGAGGGGATTCAAGAATTCAGAATTCATTGCAGATTAGTCATTGCAAGGTACACTCAAGGGCGCTTTAAGGGGTTGCTTGAGGATGTAGAGGCACGTTACAACCGTTCTGGATCTTCTAGCAGTCCTGTAGGCCATCCGTCGATACTAACCTGATTTTTTTGAGCCCAGTATTCTTGTAATCCTTCCTTGCCTTTGTGGGTCGCCCAATCAATCAACAGGCTGCGATCGCCTTGAAAATCGTAAAGCGGCACCCCAAACCCGCAGGAGGTTTGCACAGACTCAATGGCGAGTCGAATAATCTGCCGTGTTCCGGGCAGTTCGGGGAAATAGGGCTGCACCTGAGCCCATTGTGGATCTCTAGGCCGAATGGTTTCTGCTTGGCCATAGAGCCGGAGAATCAACGGCTGTTCGTCAAAGCTACAGAACATTACTGTCATTCGTGAATCCAGGCTTAAATGAGCGCTGGTTTCATTTCCGCTGCCTGTGAGGTCTAAATACGCCACCGTTAGGTGGTTCAAA
>DATNQK010000615.1:0-1736 GCA_036704065.1 Stenomitos sp. | reverse complement strand
GGTTTCCTGTTGGGGATTGGTGCTGCCATTTTGCGAGAAAAGCGGCAGGACGTATTTCTTTCGTTAGATGACTTGCGTGAAGATATGCAGTGGCCCATCTTGGGCATATTTCCTTTGTCCGAAAAGGAGCCTCAGCAATGGTTGCGAGACAAGCAGCCAGAGAAGTATCCGTCGCTGGAGCTTGCTGCGTCTCACCTCAAGGCTGCGGATGATTTATACACCAACCTCAGGTTTTTACCGGTTGAGCCGGGGATTCGTTCGTTAGTCACCACTTCGATCAGTCCTAGGGATGGTAAGACGTTGGTGGCGACAGGGTTGGCGAAGGCAGCGGCTGGGATGGGTCAACGTGTTCTAGTTGTGGATGCCAATATGGCAATGCCCCAGGTTCATAGCTGGCTGGATGTGCCTAACTTTGAAGGGCTTACGGAAGTGCTCACGAATGGTCTTGATCCGAATCAGTTGATTCAGCGATCGCCCCAACAAACCAACTTATTTGTGTTGACCTCTGGCCAAACGTCATCGGCATCTCGTAAGCTGATGGCCTCCCCGCAAATGCAGCACTTGATGAGTCAACTCCATAGCATGTTTGACCTGGTGATTTATGATACCTTATCGATCCAGTCTTCATCCGATGCCAACTTTTTGGCACGTCATGTAGATGGGATGCTTTTGGTGATGAGTGTGGGTAAAACGCGTCGTTCTCTGGCGCTGCAAGTGCTCAAAAAGCTGCAAGCCATACGCCTACCAGTATTGGGCATTGTTGCCAATCAAGTGAAAGGTGCAGATGCAAAGGCCATTGGGGAGCGCAATGGTTTGGGCGAGGCGATGGACGATGACTTTGAAATCTTCCGGGTTTCTTCATCACAACAATCGGACGGGGCATCCTAAATGCAGCACAACGGTCGCTTGAGGATGCAGTAGCAGGGATATGACACTATGGCTGACTTCTAACATAATGACGATTTTCCAAGGGATGTTAGGGATCGTTGATGTAGGGCTATGGGGTCTTGGTTTACTCTTACTCTGCGAGGTTTGGGCGGCTCAAGCGTTTCCAGACGACAAGCCAGTACCGTCTGATAGTGCTGCAAGGCCTCGTTTGGCAGTTCTGGTTCCGGCCCATAACGAAGCACTGCATATTAAGGCAACGGTTCAATCTCTGTTGCTCCAGTTGAACCCGTGCGATCGCCTGATCGTCATTGCAGACAATTGTGAGGATGATACAGCGCAGCTTGCCGCGCAAGCGGGCGCTTTGGTTCTTGAGCGGATTAGCCCTCAACGGGGGAAGGGGTATGCCCTAGACTATGGGCTCAAATCCCTGGCAGCGGATCCGCCGGATGTGGTGATGATCATTGATGCAGACTGTGAGGTGGCCCCAGGCAGCCTAGAGGCGCTAGCCTTGCGCGCTGGGCACACTCAACGGCCCGTACAAGCCACGTATTTGATGACGCACTCGGGGGTGCCAACCCTGCGAGATCGAATTTCTGAGTTTGCCCTTACGTTGAAAAATCTGGTTCGTCCCCTGGGGATGCACAGGCTGGGATGGCCTTGTTTATTAACAGGGTCGGGGATGGCGTTTCCTTGGTCGCTGCTACAGTCTGTGTCTTTGGCCGGCAATAAAACGGTGGACGACATGCAGTTGACGATCGATTTAGCGCTGCAAGGCAAGGCTCCGTGTTACGAACCCCGTGCCTGTCTTACAGGTCGCCTTATGCAGTTCAATGCAGCATCGAGTCAGC
>DATNQK010000614.1:0-4682 GCA_036704065.1 Stenomitos sp. | reverse complement strand
CTTTATCTGTAGCTGGAATTTGAAGAATTGGTATAATGCTCGACAAACGGCTGTAAGGCTTTGACATGAGCGTCCGACCAGGAAGACAACAACATGCAGGTTTGATAGATATCCGGTTCATCGCCGTGATGGTCAGCAATTTGTTCAAATGCCTTTGCAAGTTGCTGCTCACTGGCATGGATCAGCCCTAAATAATTTCCCAGATGCATGTCTAAGCTCCCTGACTCAAAGCTTGTTTTAATGCTTCAACATCCTTTCCTACTGCATCTGCAATTTGATTCAGTACCAACTCAGCTTTGCAAATGTAAACGGCTGCATACTTAAAATGAGGTTGTTTGCTGACCGGATCCCATTCTGTAATGGTCAGTTCATTGGCAGCGCGTGGTCGATCTGTCTCATCCCAATAGCCATAATGGAACGGAATGAAAACGACACCGGGCTCAATCTCTCCTATCCTTGCCTTCTCCACCACTCTTCCGCGTCGAGAAACAACCTCAACCCAATCTCCTTCGTCGATGCCATAGTGTTGGGCATCCTGTTCTGAAATCTGCACAAATGCGTCTGGGGCAGCCTCATGGAGTTCTGGCGATCGCCCTGTCTTGGTGCGGGTATGGAAGTGATACACCAACCGTCCTGTGGTTAACCACATGGGATACTTTTCGTCTGGCTGTTCATGCGGAGGTAGATAGTCGGCTGCCCGCAAGAAAGCTTTGCCTCTTGGATCATCCGCTCGATATTCTTCTGGCGTGGTAGCGGCTCCAGTATCTAGATCATGGCCATAGGTTTCGCAATAATCGTAGCTCGTGTTGAATTGGCCATCCGTGTACAGATGAGGCGTCCCATTGGGAAACTGTTCATTGCAGGGCCATTGAATACCACTTCCCTCGCTCAACTTTGCATAGCTCATGCCGGAATAGTCGCAAGGGCGACCACGGGTACATTCTTTCCAAGCTTCAAAGGCTGCTTCAGGTGTGTTCCATTTAACTAAAGGGTTACCGTCTTTATCCTGAAAGTTCATACGACGCGCATAATCAACAAAAATGTCGAAGTCGGAACGGGCTTCTCCAGGGGGGTCTACAGCCTTGTGGGAAATATGGACAGTTCGGTCAACATTGGTATAACATCCTGTCTTCTCGCCCCAAATGGCGGCAGGTAGCACCACATCTGCAAGCTCTGTAGATTCTGTCCTAAAGGCATCTTGAATCACCACAAACAGGTCTTCTTTCTGCAAAATCTTTCGAATTCTAGACAGTTCGGGCATAGAAACAGCAGGATTGGTAGCGCTGATCCACAACAGTTTGATTGAACCTTGCTCACAGTAGCGAAATCTTTGCATCGAGTGGGTGGGGGGTGACCAATGAGGAATCTTGTTCACATCTACATTCCACAACCTAGCAAGTTCTGCGACGTGTTCTGGATTATCCCAATTACGAAAAGCGGGCAAATCCCCGTCTGCTCCACATTCACGAGTATTTTGGGCTGTGGGTTGACCGTTCATTTGGTAAATGCCACAACCAGGACGACCAATCAATCCACGGATTAGATGTAGGTTATTCACCTGACATGCAGCAGCTGTAGCCTGCATCGATTGATAAACACCTTGCAGAGCTGTGGAAACCAGTGTATTAGCTGTACCTAAAATCTCAGCAGCCGCTCGTAGTTTAGCTACAGGGACATTGGAAACTTGTTCTACACGCTCTGGAGTCCATTGGCTCACGGTTTGTTTGAGAACTTCAAACCCGACGGTATGAGCATCAATGTAGTCGTGATCAATCTGTCCAGCCTGAATGATTAAATTCAGCAACCCATTCAACACCGGAATATTGGTTCCCAGTTTTAGCGCCAGATGTACATCTGCTTCTTTGGCGGTAGCTGTTTCTCTTGGATCAATCACAACCAATTTGGGTGGGTTGGGACCGCGCCGACGATCTAGAATTCGCATCCATAAAACGGTTTGCTGAGAAGCAATGTTATGCCCAACATGCAAAATTACATCCGTAGTATCCAGATCGGTATAAGAACCAGGTTGTCCATCGCTGCCAAAGGTAGACTTCAAAGCTGCGGCAGAAGTAGCTGTGCAAAGGCGTGTGTTGCCATCCATGTGGGGTGTGCCTAATCCCGCTTTGCCAATGACACCCAGCGTGTAATATTCCTCTAAAAACAATTGTCCACTGGTGTAAAAGCCAATTGCCCCGCTGGTGTAGCGATCACAGATCTCTTGGGATTTTTGGACAATTTGATGCATTGCTTCATCCCATGCGGCTGGTTCTAACTTGCCGTTGCGTCGAACCAGAGGTTGCGTTAATCGTTCTTGACTGTGATTTGCAACCCACCCATGTAATCCTTTAGGGCCAAGCCGTCCATGATTCACACGATCTACAGCTCGACCTCGAACCCCTACAATTAACCCGTCCTTGATTCCAATATCCATACCGCAGCCGTTGGAGCACAGTACACAGGCAGATTGAATCCATTGATCTGGTTCTTCAGTTGTGCGCTCGTCTACTCGGATTGGCCATTCATTAATGTACGGAGTGCGCTCTCCCCAAATATCTGCAATACTATCGCGGGTTTCTTGCATCCTTTCAAACCTCCTCAAATCCTAAGATGAGTGTGCGTAGCATTGGTCAGAACACGGTGAATGCCATTCATAAAGCAGGCTCAACCGCTGTATGGAGATTAGTCATATTTACCGTCGTCATTCTTTTACTACTCAATTGCTTGAATTGCGACCTTTTTTAGAACATCGACAATAAATTTTTGCTAGTCTTAGTAATACTCATTTTGATATTTTTCACCTATTAATTAAAACAGCATTTTAATATCTTAATACTAAGGTTAATAATCTTAAGAATGAATCTAAATCCATAACCAAGAAAGCTGGCATAGCCTAGATAAACAAGAAATCAAACCCCCACGGATAGATTTATTTAGACATGTTAATGATGTAACTATTACCTCGATGGTTGGTTCCATAAGCGCAAAGTGTCACTTTAACTAATTGCAAATCAGTGTTATTAGTAAACCATATAAACTTCCGAATCAAGAGGTGCCTCTAGCTTAGAGAGATTTAGTCGTAAAATCATCTTGCAGAGGTAGTAAAAAAGATTCCTTTTCTAAAGTTTAGTTAATTTTTAGTAGTCCTAAAGAAATAAAATGGAGAGGTAGAGTGATGGAGAAGAAGGATATTAAGGTCTTTCCAGGAAATAGAGAAATATTATAGGGACGGCTTAGTGCTATTTTCACTTATCGTAGAGTCAGGACTGAGCTTTCAATCACTTAGGGCAACACCGTTGAGGTGGCCTTTGCTTCACACAGCATCATCCCTATTAATAGTATTTTCTGGCTCAGGAGTAACCTATGCGCTGCCCTAAGATGAGTGATCGCCTGCTGAGGGGTAAAGCGTTGGTTGAAGGATTGTCGCCACGGAAAGCGAATTTGCTCCGGCTCAATGTCTAGGTTTTGGCCTAGCAGTCAAAGATTTGTTCTCACTTATCTCGGTTTATACTGCCTCCCATGAGATGAGGTTACTTACCCCCATTGTTCATATCTGTGGTTCCTTAAAAGAGAGCGCTTGGCTTCTGTGTTCCCTGCTGCTGACTTGGCCTTGGTTTCTGGCTGACGGTAGTTTTCTTTGACGTGTTTCTGGGACTGCTCGTTGCAACAGCCTTCTTTCTCTGCTGTGGGGCTAGGGTGGATTACTAATTAGGCTCCTGGTAACAGCATTCATGATATGCGCTGTGGGGGTAGCACGTAAGAGATCGGAGGGTTCCAGATTGGGACAACCACTGGCAGTCATGTTCTAGATTTGTTGAATTGCAATTAAACTGCACAACAAAACTCAAAGCAGGGAGTGATAGCGAGATTCTCCCTGCGCAGATTTTCCATATCTAAATACCTCGATACTGTGGCAAGAAACTGGTTTTAATGCCATTGACGAAGGCTAACTCCAATATTTAGAGCCATTATCTTCCGATTCCACAAATTTAGAATGGATTCTGCATCTCTACAACAAAGATTATTTCTTAAAAGCATAAAGTCATCATTTTCCTGCTGTCTAAAACTTACGTATTTCCATCGATGTAATGATTATTCATTTGTGAAAGAATAATCTATATAGCCTTTGGAGGCGATATGGCACATGATTTCTATGACGATGACATTACAACCTTATGGGACGCTAAGTTCCATCTATCGCCTACGACTGAAGAGGAGATTCCACGCTTAGAAGACTGGTTTGCGATTAGCCAAGGAGAACGATTCATTATCAGTGGTATCGTTTTTGGGCATCCCGGCATACAAGACAAACATCGAATTTCTACATCAGCGGTTCAACATTTTCAGACTACTGATGACGGTATCACTTATGTCATTACTAAAAATTCAAAATACAGACTTAGCAGACAATTAAGTGTGAACGATTCGGAGCCTCAGTTTGGCAAAAGTACCTCTCACGTAACGATATACCTTTAATTGTCAAGACTCTGATCTCCTGCCAAACACAGTATTAGAGTCTGAGCCTGGATGGGAGCCAAACTCTATCGCAGATTGCTGAAGTTGAATTTAATTTTGTCCTAGAACACCCAGGTTAATGGTCGTCGCATCAATCACTTCAGGTCTGCAACGTAGAAAGCTCAAAACGGCTGGGAAAAACGATGGCTTTGCCTTACCCATTGCGATCG
>DATNQK010000613.1:0-3585 GCA_036704065.1 Stenomitos sp. | reverse complement strand
GGTCTGCTTGTGCTTCTTCCAGCTCGAAGTCGAGTTGCTCAAAGATTGCATCGGTCAGGGCAATCTTTTTTTAGGCCTTGTCTTGCCGACTTTACTGGGGAAGAATCCTAGCTCATTGAGTCGTTTGCGAAGGGTTTCGTTGGTCGGCAATTGCTCGTCGCTGTATCCCTTTTGGGCAATCAGCTCAAGCCTGAGTTGGGCGACACTTAAGCGAGTGTAAAGCCGATTGGTTTTGAATTGAGGGTCGCTTTGACTCTGACTATCCACGATGGCTTGAATATCTTCTAAAAGCATCGGCAATCGATCCTCGGTCAGCTTTCTGCCTCTACTGCTAAAGGCATCGATGCAGATGATGCCACTGTTGACTTCCCGTTGGCCTTTACGAATGAGATCTCGGTGCCATCCCAATTCTCGTTCTGCCTTACGCTGACCGCCTGTCCGCAGCTCTTCAACGGTCTTCGCCATGAATCGGCGCCTTTTATGACCTTTAAGGGTTTGGGCGGTCTCTTTTAGTAATGTTTTCAGGCTCTCTGTTAATTCCAATCTTTGATCACCCATACTCGGATGACTCTGATTTTATACCGTTAAGCTGGCATGGTTTTCTCTTTGGAAGTCCCTTAAATCGACAAAAAGCTGAAAGTCATAAAAGCCATAGTCAAGCAGATCATTCCAGTCTTCTCCTCAATTTCCAGTCAAGAGGGGATTAGCATCGTTAAAATTGCCTCACTCTTTTACCTTATAAGCTTTCTAGCTCCTTGCGATAAACCCTGTTGGGCAACTCATGAGATGATCAAGGAATCGTTTCAACATATGGGAGATTTTGACGATATACAATTTATGATGCCATTTGAAGTACTGATATCAACCTTTTTTTGCTCTGCTATTTAGGGTTGTGTGTTTAAGCTAGACTGGAAAAATCGTTTCAGGCAAGGTTTTACATTCAATCAATCGTGTGTAGAGGATGAGCAATTGGAATCTGGTTTTACCTTTACCTGTATGGCCAATCTGAGGTTAGATTGCACATTTAAAGTTCAGCCCGAAAAAAAAGTGTACTAAGTTTATTGGAGAATTTGCACAGATGAGCACGGCTACTTTTATCCAAGATGAAACAGAGTTAGACTCGCTGATTGCTCAAGAGGCGTTAGTAGTTGTAGATTGTACGGCAACTTGGTGTGGACCTTGTAAAATGGTTGCTCCTTTGATAGATCAGTTAGCGGACGAATACGCAGATTCCGCTAAGATCCGCAAACTCGACATCGATTCTAACCGCTCCGTTGCTAAACGTTTTGGAATCAAAAGCATTCCGGCGGTCTTGTTTTTTAAGAATGGGGAATTGGCAGAAACAATTGTGGGGGTTAAACCTTATGAAGAATTTAGCCAAGCTATCCAGCGTTCTTTATAACGATCCTAAAGAGTCTACAATTTATTGGTACTCTAAATTAAGTAGATCTACTACGCAACTGCTTTAAACTGTATGTTTCTCAGTTTTTAGTGATATTGCACAATGTAGTACATAGCTAAAGTCTCAATTTTTGACAAGCTGTTTACCTGTTTCTGCAGCATTAAGCTCGATGTGTTAACCAACTCGTTGCTATTAAGCGTCAATGTAATTCAAGCTTAATGCTGCAGAAAAATGTTTAGTCTTGCTTGAGTTCGGATGTTGTCCTCAAATCAAGCGCGGAAACAGTAGAACTAAGGCTGGCAAACTGCTGAGACTTAGCAGGCAATTTTACGTTTTTGATGGTTGTGACTGCAATTGTGGGGCAACTGTCTGCATCCCCACACTCGCACGGTAGCGATAGTCATAATGTTGTGTAGATTTCATGCTCCAAAGTCACATCGGAACAGTGCTTTTCTCCTGAACTCAAGAAGATTAGGGTTAGGTGCTTGGGCGATCGCCTGTAAACCTGTTGTAGTGCCAGGTAGTACAAGCCTAACTGCACATCAATGCCATCGGGAATCTTAGTGTTCCCTGTGGTCTTGTAGTCAATAAGTTCCAGTTCCCCGACGATATTATCTAGACGGTTATATCGACCCGTTAAAGCAAACTCAATGTTTTCAAATTGAACCTTCGCAGCAATCCTTCCCTCTACCCCCTGTAGCCGCTCTATCACTCCTGCTGGAACAATAGAACTCAATAGTAGCGGTAGAGGATATTGCGACCTTCCGCCCTCTGTGGCGCTGACAGTTTCTGAACACTCTGATTCCAGCACGATTTAAACCAATCCCAACCTGGTTGATGGGTATAGTAGTCCCAGTCTCGGCATGCAAGGGCCAGAGCATCATGCTTCGGTCATTTCCCAGCTGGGTTGACCTAAAGGCAGCGTGGGCCTTCGGCTTGTGGTTATAGCAGAAGCGATATTGCTGAGGACACAGCTTGTAGGTGGTGAGTTGTGTATCCGAGACGAAGTCAGTCATCGGCTTGACCAGCCTAACTTAGGGGATGGATCATGCTTAATGATAGATCCTAATTCAGGTTGCATCAGTCTTAGGCGGTTTACTTTAGGGTCTCTTCTACCCTTTTGTAGCCCCTAAGCCACTACTCTATATTTAGGGTATGCCTTTGCTTCTTTAGACTCTTAATGCCGCGATGTCCTTTACATCTAGAAGCTCGTATTGTGAAAAGCTTCAAGAAATATGAGGAATTCACCCCAAGCGTTTTCCCTCCTCAAAAGTCACTCTAGTCATTAAAGATAAAAAATGTGATCCTTTAGAAGGATCTTACGAGTCACAAATCTGTCTGGAAACCGAAAATCGAGTTGGGAAATGAATGATGGGAATAAGCGAGCAATTGGCAGATGATGAGATTAGGTCGAAAATTGCGCTAGACTGCGCCCAATTAATGGATGAACAGGTGTCATCCAAGAGCGGAGTTTCAGGAATGGCAATTAAGGCGACCTACAAAGTGGTGAAGGGGTTAGGTACAGACTATATTCCAGTTGCCATAAAGCGTCTGTTGCCTGAAGTGATTCGTGCCATAGACCCGATGTGGGAAGAAGGGGTTCAGTCAGGGGATCCAGTTAGACATCTATCCCAAAACGGCGAAATGACCGCTGATGCGATTTTAAGTGTCACGGATGCAAAAATTGAGCGAGCCAAGAATAAGCTGATCTGTACTTCATACAATAAGCTACGCAAGTCTGTAAAAAGTGATATTACGGCAGCAGTTCCAGGCTTTGCTGAAATTTTAGGTAAATATGCCCCTCGTTGAGCACTGCTAATGCGGCAATTTGTCGAGTTGTAGAAATGCCTCTACTAGGGTCTGTTTTGAAACCTACTAGAAACCTTGATTTCTCGTACGGGAGAATGAGGCTTTGACCGGCCTTTAAAACACGCCCTAGTCAGAAGTAGGCATCTGTCGAGCTATTACGATTACGCTGCCGTCTTTGGCTAAGGCAAATCGCCCTCTAATCTACCGCTCCAACTCAGCAAACCATCCGCAAACCTAGGGCGTGTTTTAAAACCTAGAACTAACTCATCAGAGCCAAAGGAGGATACTAGCAATGGTGAGCATAGCAAGATAGTTCTTTGCCCGTTTCTCATAACGCGTGGCAATGCGTCTACACTGCTTCAAGCGATTGAGCG
>DATNQK010000612.1:0-5188 GCA_036704065.1 Stenomitos sp. | reverse complement strand
GAAGCGTTTATCATGACAGTACCTCGCTGCGAAACTTAAACAGTGGTACTGAGACAGGACAGGGGGCGACCCACGGTCGCCCAGCCACCTAGTGCGCTAAGTTAGACCGCTTCTAGTTGGTTTACCGCTAACCATACTGTTGGCGTTGGCACTAAAAATTTAACTTGGGCATAGTCACCGCGCAGTTCAACTACCTCGCCTGTGCCATCGAAAACGTAGGGAGGGAGGCGGCGATCGCTAGCTTGCGCCTCAACACTGTTTTCGAATGCTTCGCGCACCAAGCGCACAAGGTCTCCTTTTTTAATTGCCATAGCTAGTGTTATCTCAGCACGTCTTTGGATTTATTGTACTCGCTTGTTCCTGTCTTACACGCGCCTGGAAGTTGTGTCTTGGGTCTAGCACCAAGGGTTGTAGCGGATGGTTTGTGGCAGCAAGGCGAGCCAGAGAAAGACTGACGGTATGATGAACAAGTCTTCTGCCGCACCTTGTCATGACCCGCGCCTTCTGGATTACGTTGTTTATCGCGTTTGCAAATTCTCTGAGTGTTACCATTCTCATTCCGATTCTTTATCTCTATGGACGGCAGTTTGAACTCAGCGATTTCCAGACCAGTTTGCTGTTTGCGGTTTATGCGGTTGCTCAATTTATTTCTACGCCCATTATTGGCAAGCTGTCGGATCGATTTGGTCGTAAGCCGTTGCTGATTCTCAGCTTGGCAGGCACTGTGATGGCCAATTTTTTGGCTGGAACCGCCAGTAGTGCAACAGTGTTGTTTCTCGCTCGGTTTTTGGATGGGATTACGGGCGGTAATGTTTCTGTGGCTCAAGCGATTGTGTCCGATATCGCGCCACCGGAGCAGCGGGCTAAGGCGTTTGGCTTATTCGGTGCTGTAACCTTTGGTCTGGGCTTTATTTTGGGGCCTGTTTTAAGTTTGGCGGCACAGCAGTTTTCCTTGGGGGCAGGATTTTTGACCTCCAGTGCGATCGCCGCGATTGCCCTTACCCTAACCGTGTTCTTATTGCCAGAAACCTTAAAAGTAAAAGCGGCCCGATCCGAAAAGTGGTGGGATCTGGGCTTAGGCAATTTGATTACAGGGCTGGCCATTCCTAGGGTAGGAATTTTGCTTATTATCAATTTCTTAATTGGGACTACGTTTACGATTTTCACCTTTGCCTTTCAACCCTACTTTATTCATGTGCTGCATCAAGACAGCACAGCTTTAACGTTGCTGTTTGTGGGTTTTGGCATTGTTGCGGTGGCGATGCAGTCCCAAGGGATTGGCTTCTTAACGCGTCGGTTTAGCCTCGTCAAGCTTTTGCTGATGGGGTTATTAGTGCGTAGCCTATCCTTCTTGTTAATGCCGGATTTTCCCAACATTGCTTACTTTATTAGCATCACGATTGTGTTTTCGATCTTCAATGCTCTCGTACAGCCGATGATCACAACATTGATCTCCCTGAATGCCACCCCCCAAACACAAGGCACAGCATTAGGATTAAATGCGTCGTACCTCAACGTTTCCAATGCCTTTGGCCCAATTATTGCAGGGGCGATTGTGCGTCAATCCGAGCCATCAACCTATAGCTACCCGTTTTACTTAGCCGGAGCGCTGACATTTGCAGTGTTTCTGTTTGCATTGTCACGTCGACACAAGTTTGCGCCAGTCCCCAGCCCATTGGCTTAAATGGTCTCCACCGTCGAGTGGCTTTGTCGTATTAACGCCGCCCATTGAAAGTTTGCCTGTTCTAATCCGCTGAGGTGTTTCTATTTCGAGGACCGCGCTATAGTGATTGGTTGGTCTGAGTTTTGATGGTTCAGATATCTGCGTTGTTGAAGGTTCAAACCGAGAGGATAAGATGGCTCATACGATTGTGACGGATGTGTGTGAAGGCGTTGCGGATTGCGTCGATGCCTGCCCTGTAGCCTGTATCCATCCGGGGCCAGGCAAGAATCAAAGGGGCACAGACTGGTATTGGATTGATTTTTCGACTTGTATTGACTGTGGTATTTGTCTGCAAGTGTGTCCCATAGAAGGTGCCATTGTGGCAGAGGAACGTCCAGAGTTGCAGAAGACTCCTGCTTAATCGTGGAATCGGAGGTATCTCCCCCTAGGCTGCGGGTACTTGGGTAGACCCTTGTTGAGCCCTTAACGTAAAGGGTTGCAGACGAGGCAGACAGGTTCGTATCTAGCTGAACGGACGTGTTTGAGTATTGTCCTGGGAACCTGGACTGCACAGATAGACCCATCAGAATTGTCTGCGGGCGGGAACAAGACGTTTCAAAAACGACTCAAGTTTTCCAAAATGGATGATAAGGATGCCTTCACTGCGCTTATGGTCTGCAATGGTGCCTGTTATGGCGATGGGTTCGCTGTGGCTTGGATCCATGATGCCCCATAGGGCTAACGTGGCGGAGGCTGCCTTGCTACCCACTTTGCACTCTTGGCAGGACAAGGCCAAAGCCCAAGCCAATGCCAGCCAAAATTGATTTAACGTCTGAAATGCCGACGAATAGACGCAATTCCTAAGAAAACGCCCCTAACAACCCGCTTTTAACACAAGCAACCCAGGATAGGACAGAAGATGAACCTCCGCTACGATTGTTACCTGCCGAAGCGATCGCCAAAGATTGCACGCAAGCTGTTCAGTGCTGGGCTAGGACTAGCAGCGATATCTACGGTGATGACTTTAGGAACCTCACCCAGTCTTGCCGACTCGCCTTTAACCTCTACGCCCTTTTCCAATGCCTATCAGGATTATGAAATTGTGCAGCGAGCGAAGCGGACAGGGATCTTAGATTTGACAATGGCAGAATATCTGTCTTCCCCGTCAGCGCCGATTGACATTAAAGCAGCGCTGATTAATGCACTGTCCTGGGATTTTAAGGGCAAGAAAAATGCCGTGTTGTATCGCTATTTTCTGGGGGTCAAATACGGTAGAACCTTAGAGGAAGGGTTGAGCCCCAACGCCATGACCGCCGATGAGGCGTTCGCGATGGGCTATTTAACGGCGATGGACGACTATTTTAATCCCGACAAGGCGTTGCCCTTTTTGAGGGTGGCATTTACGAAGAAGCCCGACAGTCTCACCGTGGGGATGATTCGGGGTTTAGTGCAGGCACAGTCGGCCTTTGACTCCAATTGGTGTACGGTGTGGCGCAAAGTCAGTGCGCCTTCAACCAATTCGGATTTGCAGCCTGACCTACGTCCCCAGGCTAAGGCGATCATCCTAGACTACATGCGCGGTTACGAATCCTCCTGTACTTCCCCGCGCTGAATCAGGTACAGCACTCATTGGTTTGGTTCAGACAATCTCTCTGGAGAATCGGCTAAAACAGAAAGAAATACGTTTGTATTCTGGACGCTAAAGCCTAAAACCAGGACACGATACCGTTGAGATTGCTGGATAGCAAAGGGAGCGTTGGGTTTGCACAATACTGTACCGATTCCAGTTCAAGAGGCGGTTCTCTGCGTCAACGGCATGAAGTGTGCCGGGTGTGTCCAATCTGTCGAAAAGGCGTTGGGACAAATGCCCGGTGTGGTTGCTGCTTCCGTGAATTTGGTGACTGCTAAGGCCACGATCAGCTATGAGCCTACCCAAGCTTCTGTGGATGAATTGGCGATCGCCCTGACCGATCTGGGCTTTCCCACCCAAGTGGATGCTCCCGTAGTGCAACCCACCGAAGCCGAGGTTGCTGCCGCGCAACCTGAAACCCTCCAGCGACTGAGACAGATTGGTGTGGCGGCTGTTCTGGTGCTTCTATCGGCCATTGGCCACCTGCATCAAGTGACGGGATGGCATATTCCTGTCTTGAGCGATCTTTGGTTTCACTGGGCCTTGGCTACTGTTGCCCTGCTCGGGCCTGGTCGCAGCATGTTAATCGATGGTTGGCAGAGCCTATGGCGCAACATGCCCAACATGAATACCCTGGTCAGTCTAGGGGCTGTAACGGCCTACCTTGCCAGTGATGCAGCCCTATTGCTGCCGCAGTTGCAATGGGAGTGCTTTTTCGATGCGCCTGTGATGATTGTTGGTTTGGTGCTGTTGGGCCGCACCTTAGAGGAACAAGCCCGAGGACGAGCTACAGCTGCATTTCAAGCCTTGCTGAATTTGCAGCCTGCAAGCGCACGGCAGATTACAGATATGGCACAACAGCCCTGGGTTGCTCAAACCATTCCCATTCGCGACGTAACAGAGGGAATGCAGTTGCAAGTACTGCCTGGGGATAAGTTTCCCGTTGATGGGGTGGTGTGTTCGGGGCAATCGACTGCTAATGAAGCAATGTTGACAGGGGAATCTTTGCCTGTGCCAAAAGGGCCTGGCGATCGCGTCATGGCTGGAACCCTAAACCAAGTGAATACCGTGGCGATTGAAGCCACTTGTACCGGCGAGCAAACGGCACTGGCTGATATTATCCGTTGCGTAGAGGCTGCCCAAGCTCGAAAAGCGCCCATTCAACGGCTAGCAGATCGCGTCTCTGGTTATTTTGTCTATGGGGTCATGACCCTTGCGGCCCTGACCTTCTGTTTTTGGACTGCGATCGGAACCCATCTGTGGCCGGAAATACTGCACGGGGCCGATTCGATGTTGGCCCACCACCTCGACCCTTCCGCCTTGCCAGGTGATCACGCAGGGTTACTGTTGGGCTTAAAACTTGCCATCTCTGTACTGGTGGTGGCCTGTCCTTGTGCCTTGGGTTTAGCGACTCCCACGGCGATTGTGGTGGGCACCAGCTTAGGGGCAGAGCATGGCATCCTGATTCGCGGCGGCGATGTGTTAGAGGCCGCGCACCGTCTCGATACCATTGCCTTTGATAAAACTGGAACCCTGACCACAGGCAACCCCGTGGTTGCTCAATATTGGCTGAGTGCCTGTGCCCCAGGTCTGGGTCTAGAAAGTCCCGCGCAGTTAATCCAATGGGCAGCTAGTTTAGAAGCCCATTCTCAACATCCCTTTGCCACTGCCATCGAGGCTAAAGCCACGGAACTCGGTCTATCGCGCCTGGCTGTTTCTGACTGGTACGCTCATCCTGGTGCTGGTCTCACGGGCACGGTAGAGGGACAGCACCTACACTTGGGCAACTTGAGTTGGCTGATGGCGCAAGGTATTGAAGTCGATCCAGGCGATCGCCAGCAAACAGAGGCCTTAACAGCCCAAGGTCAGAGTGTGATTTTTTTGGCGATTCAAGG
>DATNQK010000611.1:0-6659 GCA_036704065.1 Stenomitos sp. | reverse complement strand
GGCTTGGCAAGATGAACGCAACGCTCAAAAAGCGAGAGTCAATTGGAGATTTTCGAGTGCAGATGCGCGGATTAGGTTAGAGCATCTTTACCCAAAATTAGAGCAGGGTTACTAGGCAGACTTTCTTTGGCAGACTACTAGTTGAGGCATCAAAGTCTACCTCTCTCCTAGTCATTCTGTACGGTCCTATTCTTAAGAAAGAATAGAGCTGCTCAATATTCCCACATAAAAAACCTCAACTAACTGTGAATCTGCAGTTCATTACGTCTAAGAGTATAGAGATTATCACTCCAGCTCTATTTTACTTCTTCTGGATTGCATAGCAGAGTTGAGCGATCGCATGATTCCCTTCACGAATACTATCCAGTGTGTTGCCAGATAAACCATTCATAAAGCGAAATAAATTATTAGTTTTTGATCCATCTAGCCCATTCTCATCTGAACTCCAACTTTGCCACCAATCAGGCTGCTGTAAAGTTTCAGGAAAAACTTTAGCAGTTAGTGTATAAATTCCTTTATCAAACTGATCAGGCTTTAAATCCAAGTTAAACTTAAAGGAATTTCGCTCTATATTTCCATTTTCAATTTGAATACCAGAGAGAGAGCCGATAGATTCAAAGCTTTTTCTTTTAGGCGAATATTGTCGATCCTCACGCTGAACTTCGCTTCTAGAAGGCTGTAGAACCTTACTTAAAGGAAAATAAGTAAGTTCCTCTGTTAAAGATTTAGATGTGGAATGACGATCCATTAACAAAAACTGAACAGATTCTTTACCATTTTTACGAAGTAACAAGTAATTATCTTTTAGTGTTTGTGGTCTGGTCAAACCTCTACCATCTTCTTTTTTAACTGCTTTTGGGTCAAGCGAGGAAACCTGGCTCACTAATTGAGGGGAAAAAATAATGAACTCATGCTGAACACTTTTTAGCCCATATTGCTGCATTTGTTCATAAAAGTGGTAAACATTGCCATAGGTTCCTAAAATTAGGACATAAAAGGGGTGATACTTCTCAGAGTTTAAACCCAATGTTGAATAACCAAACTGCTGATTAGTCAAACCAACATCAAAAATGGTACCGTTAAACTCACTTTTAACTCCCAAGGTACCAATACTGTATCCCTGCTTCAAATAGTTTTGCGTTAACACTTGTTGTACTCGACCTAGATCAGCATTCTTCTGATAAAGGTCACTAACAATAATCGTTACTCGATCCTTGCCAGGAGGATCGAGTAGTAATTTGTCAATTTGACTGACACTAAAATTTGCACCACCTTGATAGAATGAAGGTAGCTTTGCGCTACGATAAGTATCTCGATCAATCAGTTGTTTTTTCTGTCCAAATCGGAAATATTTAGGTTTACTCCAAGTTGTGGTACTAATTTGATCAATACTATCTAGTATTTTTTTATATCTACTATCAATATTATTAGATACATATCCAACCATTGAAGGGGTACCATCTATAAAAATTGATAGATTAGCAGTTTCAGTTCGTTCTATTTTTTCAGATGATACTTTTGGCAGATTACAGCTATGGAGCATCTTTTCTTCACAAGCAGTGACTAATATAGCAATGGTAGAAACCAAGAAGAAAAGTTTCCCAAACTCAAAAAAATCTGTCGCACTTAGTTGACGATTAAATCTTTTTTCCTTTTGATGATTAGTTAAGCGCATTTTATTACAGGGAACTTACAAACTATTTTTCTTTCAGGCAAGTAGTCAAAAGCTATCAAATCGGAGTATCTTAGTTTTTTTAGCATATGTGCTTTGTAACAAAGATAACACATTTCAGCAATTTACTATTGCCTAACTTAGAACGATTTCAATGGTTTCCAATAAACTTTATCACGCAGAGATATTATGGATCACAAACACTGCCGCATCCCATAGGATGTTCAGACTTTTGTGTAAGCATTCTAGACTTCAAAGAAATATTATATCCTCTCCCCTACTCTGCTAGAACAAATTCTGCAACTCTGACACAGCGGTAGTCTTTTGATTTGAAAACCCAAAAAATGACAAACTTGCAAAACTTTACAGTACAAGCATTTTAGATTTTTCCTTTCCCAAATCAAAAAAAAATGATAATTGTTTTCTTGAAGAAATATTTTGAAGATATTTAACATGCACAGCAAAGCTCTTCTGATATAACCCCTCAGTGTCAGTCTGTTATGGTGATGAATGGTAAAAACTAACTCTAATCTGGTAAACTCTAGACTCGATACTAAAGGTATAAAATCACTATCAGAACCACTATTTATACACGGTAATGATAATACTCGACCTCGTGGAGATAGAGAAGTCATTGCTAAAATTTATTATGTTAGATAAATATTGAAGACCTTTATTTAAACTGAGATCAATCACCTAAGATCGATACATGGGCATTGAAGTTTTGCAGTCAAGACCAAAGTAGGACACCTAAAGCTACCCTACACTAGCTCAGACAGCCTTGCAAAAGACTGAGAATTTTGGCAAGGATGGGTAGAGATAGGATAGCTTCCACCTATTGAATATCTGCCAACACTTACCCTTAAAGCTGTTGCTCCTGTACTAAGCCTAAATCATTTAACTGATAATCTATATAAGTGTTCTTCTGTAGGGTATATGACTTTTTTCAGAGATATAGCTTTGCTTTTAAGAGCGGTAGCGGCTTAAAGCTCCCAAATCAAAAAAGATGGCAGTCTATAAGTATAAATGCTCCTCCACAAAAGTGAAATCTTTCTTATTTAACCGCTTACCCATCAATCACAGTACTTTCTCTATCGAAAAGCACAGTTGAGATCAGTCTATCTAGAGATGAATTAAGATAGACATTTTTCTAAAGTTAAATAGAGTCCCCCTTATATCTACAAAGGCAGGCAAAAAGTATGACTCTTATTAAGATAAAAGATTTTGACCCAGACTACCGAAGTCATTCCGACGAGCAAGATATCAAAGGTTTAGATCTCTATTCCAACAGTGAAAAAGTCGGTTATGTCGACGATATTTTAGTCGACGAGTCAGGAAAATTTAGGTACTTAGTCGTTAATACAGGCGTCTGGTTCCTCGGCAAAAAAGTGCTTTTGCCCATCGGTCAAGCTCGCATTGATTACCACAATAATCGCGTGTATGCCGATAGACTTACAAAGGAACAAGTAGAAGCACTTCCTGAATTTACGGAAGACATGGCGATTGACTACGACCAAGAAGAGGAAGTTAGGAATGTTTATCGCCCTTCTCTCTCCAATTACGGCGATACAGGTGCAGCTTATGGCGTAGGCTATACAGGGCTTGAAAGTGCACCTCCGACCCAAAACACAGCACCTACGCTTGACCTTGAAGCAGGGTACGCGGGGTATGACCGTAGTAACTATAGCTATGACCGAGAGCCACAACTGTATGGCTTAAACGATGAGAGCCATCCTAGCTTGAAGCTCTATGAAGAGCGGTTGATTGCTAGCAAGACACGGCAGAAAACAGGTGAAGCCGTAATCAGTAAACGGGTAGAAACTGAATCTGCTGAGGCATCAGTCAATCTTGAGAAAGAGCGCGTTGTGATTGAGCGATCGCCTGTTGGATCTGAGGCACTAACTTCAACCAGCGCAGCCGACTTCCAAGAGGGAGAGGTTGCTCGTATTGATCTGTATGAAGAAGTTCCTGAGTTTCACAAAGAAGCATTTGTACGCGAAGAAGTACATGTCAATAAGGTTGTAGATCAAGAAACTGCTTCAGCACAAGAAACCCTACGTCGCGAAGAAATAGACATGGAGGTAAAGAATTCTCCTGCTCGGACGGAAAGTGTTTAGGATCCAGATTAGCTAGCGCCTAGATGTTCTTAGTCATCTAGGATGTGTCTAAAATTCAAGATTCTGGCGCCAGATAAACAAGGATACTATTAGACCTCTTGAACGAATGCCTTTGCGGTTAATATTTCAACAGCAAACATGAATGCTGTTAAGGTTTTCAGGTATACCGCAAACTTAGGATAGGAAAGAATCTAAGTTGAGCCTGCATCGAACTTTGAACGTGCAGATTCAAAGTCATTTAGGGCACTTCCTTAAGCATTCAGATAAGAGGTCTAATTCTTTGAACCTCAAACAATCGCTTCATTGAATAACATTATTCCATTAACCAGAATTAAAGGATCAGCATCCCATACCACTCCCATAAGCAAGCAGCAGTATATCCACACTGTATAGACTTATTCATTATTTTAAATTAATAGTGGCTTAGGCATAAATCAATGAACCCTGAAACATCATCAAGGATTTCCAGAACTCAAGACTTACACGATATTGAAGAAAGCGACAACAATGGGAAGATCAAAGAACAAACAGTCATTCCATTACTAGAGGAAAGATTAATTGTTAACCTTACCCAGGAGAAACGAGGAGAAATTGTTGTCAGGAAAGAAGTAGAAACCCGCTTAATTAAAGTCGAAGTACCCGTTAGACACGAAAAGCTCATCGTAGAGCAAACGTTACCGGAGTATCAAAAGATTGCTGAAGTTGATATTGCAGCACCTTCCTCAAAACTCGAAGCGATTCAAAATGGCAGTGCTAGTGGTGAAAGCTTAACTTCTAACCCCAGCCTTGAGGAACCCTCTTTATTTGAAAGCAAAAATTTTGATCTCCACACGGGGGTTAGAGGAAAGTTCCGCTCTATTCAGGATGCGCACATTTTTTTAGATCTCGTCTTTGCAGACTTCTCTCCTCGGCCCGACTCGGTCTACATCGAAATTGCCATTAAAACACCATAGCCCCAACTTTCACGATTGCAACGCGCACCGATATCCACACAAGTTCCAAAGGAAAAGCCCGACTCTACATAACAGAAGGGTATTAGTTTCAGTGCGTTGAAAACGGCAGGAGCATTTCAGGCTTTGAATACCGCCTAAATGCCCTTGTTAATTTTTTACGTCAATGGAGCTAAGCGGATTCGAACCGCTGACCCCTGCAATGCCATTGCAGTGCTCTACCAACTGAGCTATAACCCCAAGTTTGACCATCATCTCTTTAAAACTGCACCCTCGTCAAGCCATTAAGTCAGTGTGATTCACAGGGCTTGAGGGCTGCTTTTTGAAGTACGTGCTTCTACCTAAGTAAATTCAAGTCAATTTACATAAAATAAAGTAAATCGAACATTAAGTATCATTAGCTCTGCTAATTCTTTGGTTATGATCATAGGTGAGTACAGGTCAGCGTAGCGCCTTGCGGGGACACGCTGGAGCAACAAAGGAGAAGCACTATGAAAGTTTTAACCGTACTGAACAGTGTCCTCAGATTTGTGATCGAAGGCGTAGGCAAAATCTTTGCCCCAAATGAAGAGCATTACCCTGCTACTGGAGTAGTCCCTTTTAGTGGGGAACCCTATCACCAAAAATAGTTTTTAATCGTGCTTGCTAATACTTAGAAAAAACGACTATCGCTCAAGCATGACAACCCCTATAACGCCTCTCATTCATTTTTTTGAGAGGCGTGGAGCTTGATTTAACAGTATTTGAGCTATGGTTGAGAAGGGGAGCAAGACAGGAGTTAAACCTCATGCATGTCCTGTTGCCAGCCCACAGTGATCTGCTGTTCTCAGGGTTGCTCGTTTATGCAATGTCCCTTCTGTCAGCATACGGATAGTCGCGTTCTAGAATCACGGTCTGCTGAGTCTGGTCGAAGTATTCGTCGTCGTCGTGAATGTTTAAGCTGCAATCGACGGTTTACAACCTACGAGCGCATCGAATTTGTTCCTATCACAGTTATTAAGCGTGATGGACAACGCGAATCGTTTGATCGCTCAAAGCTACTGAGAGGTGTAGTTACGGCCTGCGGCAAAACAGGCATCCTAGCCTCTCGGCTCGAAACCATGGTTGATGACATTGAAGCCGATTTACAGCAGCGTTCTGTGCGGGAGGTGACCAGTACAGAGGTCGGCGAAGCTGTGCTGAAGGCACTTAAAGAATTGAGCGAAGTGGCTTATGTCCGGTTTGCCTCCGTATATCGCCAATTCCAGGGCATCCGAGATTTTGTGGTTGAACTCAACACCCTGCAAGAACAAGGCTTGGGTAGCAACCATAGTTCAGACGAGCCTCAAAGTCGTGCAGAGACACCCTCGCATGGGTTTGTAGAACATGATGCACCAGCACCTCAGGAGCCTACCCATCACATCATTTCTTTGTTGCAGCAACCTTAGGTCACAGGGCCAATAAGCCAGACTAGCAACGGTGGTCTTCTCTGGTGCAGCAAATAGACACTCTCGGCAATGGAAACTTTTATTTCTTTATGTCTTTTGCAGGCGAATGACTTTCCCAAAGTGAACATTCTGGGATAGGATGATAAATCTAGCACTCAATTTAGCTAGGATGAGAGCGGCTTCAGGTCCGATTTCATCTGGCACTCCACACAGTCGGGTCTTTACCTAACTTCAGAAGGAGGCGTCATCTCTACGGAGGATTATCCAGGAAATACTTAGCATGGTCAATCAGAAAACAGAAGCGCTAGACGTTGGCTTTACTCACGAAGATTTTGCTGCCCTACTCGATAAGTACGACTACCACTTTAATCCCGGAGATACAGTGGCAGGGACAGTTTTCAGCATTGAGCCGAGGGGTGCTCTGATTGACATTGGCGCCAAAACTGCGGCTTTCATCCCCATCCAAGAGATGTCGATTAACCGCATCGATAAT
>DATNQK010000610.1:0-4215 GCA_036704065.1 Stenomitos sp. | reverse complement strand
GATGGATATTCAAATGCCAGGCGTCAATGGGTTGGATGCAATTCGCGCAATTCGTCAAGAGGATGCCTTTAGGGACGTGCCGATTTTAGCCCTCACAGCCTTGGCTATGAAGGAGGATCGCGAGCGGTGCTTAGCAGCAGGGGCCAACGAATATTTATCTAAACCTGTAAAGTTAAAGCAACTGTTTACAACGATTTATCAACTCCTTCATGCGGTCCAGTGTTAAGCAACCCTACCTCCGGCTCGGTGTTGGATTGACATCGCTTGGCCTAGATTGTTGGGTAGTTGGAAGCTGGCTCGTATTTTACGAGGCAGCCCATGCTATGGGGTGATGATAGTTTGGCTTGTGAAAATTTAAGATCGTACTTTTTCAAACTTTTTCGTGCTGTATTTCAAAATCAGATTCAGTAAATTCGTAATTAGTTTGAGCGCGTTCAAATTATCGAAAGTCAATCTGAATTTAATTTTTGGAGATTATGAAAATGATTATGTGAATGATTTTGTGATGCTATGCAGTGCTAACCTCCTTTGTGTTACGCAATGATTAAATTTTGAAAACTTGTGAAGTAGAGCTAAGACCATACAGCGAGGTCAACGTTTAGAGAGACGTTCGCCTCGCTGTTTTCTGCTGTTGTGATTCTATCTAGGGTTTTAAGGTGTATCTAATACCCTAGGGATATCAGATGAAGAGTGACATAAAGAAAATATTTATACTAAAGAGAAGGCGGTGTTTGTAGGAGAAGGGATGGCTGAAGCCGAACCGATATTTACACCAGCACAAATGGACGCGTGGCAGCAAACCTTAGCAGAAGCAAACTGCCATAATGTGTTTTGTCATTGTCGTGGGTGCCATGCTGAATGGGTTGCCTCTGGCCCAACGCCTTGCAAAGGGTGCGGCAGTCGCGAGATTGAATACATTTTGTGCTGGCAGTTTCCAGACGGGTAAGTATTTGTAAAATCTGTGGCGATCGCCACCATGCACGAAAGCTCTAGCAATGCACAAGAGGTCGTTGAAAAAAATTCCTGCTGCCGCAAGGGCTAAGAAGCTTGCCCTCGTCGCTGGCTAAAGCTGAGGCACCACACTTTGCGTCACATTGCGAAAGATCGGCAGGTAGGTTGAAGCGCTGGTGGTCGGAACTATCCCCTGAACCAGGTAATAGGCTTTTTGCGTCATGATGACGGCTTGGTACACCGTTAATGGGGTGGCTGTGCGGCTATCCGCTGCCGTGGCAATTAACTCGAATCCATCACGTCCAGCCACTGCAATTTCAGTTCCGCTGGTCTCCGCTAGATCACGCACCTCTGGCAATTGCTGTAGGCGCAGGCGCGAGAACTGAGCAATATCATTTGCTTGCTGTGGACGTGAGGCTGCTCCTAATACCAACAGTGGTTCCGACGCTGGGATGGGTGGCTTTGCACCATTCCTGGCAAGTATTACCGTATTTGAGAGTCGCTCTGATAGTTTTAAGTCGCCCTGTTCTTGAAATGTAAAGGGTAATCCGCTGAGGCGTTGTACCTGTTCACCGGGACGCCAAGTTAGGTTGGCGATCGCCATTCGGAGCGGTTCTTGAAGCGTTTTTGCCTCCGCTGCGGGGAAGGCGGCTGTCACCAATAACGCCCGATCTCCCACTGTTGTGGCGCCAATCCACTTCAAATAGTCTGTACCCCCTGCGCTCTGAGAAACCAGCATTAGCTTCCCTGGAGAATTGCCAATGGGCATATCCTTGACACTGAGCAACCGCATACCGCGTGTGAGCAATGTTTCAGCGGCACTCATGCGATTTAAAAAAGAACCAGCGGCGTCAGGGGGAAGCGGTAACTCCATCGCCATAATGGAAGCGCCCGCTTGAGTATGCTCAAACCCCGTAAACAAGCGACTGGCTGTGAACCCTGGGGGTGGCGTTAAAGAGACTGACGTGCCTTGTATGGTTTGCTGGGATGTGGTTTGTGGTGCTACGGGTGCGGCGATCGCCATCGGCCCTAGGAGGGTAAGCCCCACCAACATACAACTGTAAAATAAAGGCTTCATTGTGTGCCTTCCTCTGTTTGTCAAAGATGCGGATTCTGCGTCATGGAACTGCCGAGGAGGGGCTTGCAGGATGATGGTTGTACTCCTGCCGTACCATTGTTGTGCTTGTCTCCTGAGCGTTTTGTTTTAATAAGCCCTTATTACCTTTATGCCTTGGACTGGATTGGCGTTGCTACTGACCTTGATCGAATGTTGTATTCTGCTGCTGTCCGGTTATATTATCCTGCGGTTTCACGAAAGCTTTTGCGCCTCTATCTTAACAGCCCCGTCTTTGTTGCCCTTGCCCAAAAAGGCTAGTTCTTTACCTAGCATTGCGGTAATTATTCCGGCCTATAACGAAGCGGTTAACCTGGCCGATTGCACAATGGCAGTGTTGCAGAGCGACCTCCCTGATCCGCAGCAGCTTCGAGTTTATATTGCAGATGACGAATCGACGGATGCAACGGGAGCCATTGCCCAAGCCCTTGCGGCGCAGGATGCGCGGGTACAGGTGATTGCCGTGCCGCCGCGTCCAGTTCAGGAGAAATGGATGGGTAAGAACTGGGCTTGTACTCAGGCCGCTGCTCAAGCCCAAGCCGATTACCTGTTGTTTATAGACGCCGATGTACGCCTCAAACCTGCTGCGATCGCCACGGCCCTAGCTACCGCGCACACCCATCAGGTCGATTTATTGAGCTGTATGCCGCAAATCGTCTGCGGATGCTTATCCGAATGGCTGGTGCAGCCGCTGATGTTTCGCCTTTTGATGTCTGGGTTTAATGTGAAGGCCGTCAATGACCCCGCTCAACCCGATGTGGCCTTTGCTGCCGGGCCATTTATGTTGTTTCGCCGAGCGGCTTATGTTCAGATTGGTGGCCATCGGGGTGTTGCAGATGATCTGGTTGAAGATGTTGCTTTAGCCCGACGCATTAAGGCTGCTGGGCTAACTATGCGGCTCAGTTTAGGTCTCGACGTCATGCAAGTGAGAATGTACCGCTCCTTTGCTGCGCTGTGGGAAGGCTGGACGAAAAATATGCATTTGGGTTCGCAGCGTCGGCTTTCCAGTACCCTCACCGTTGCACTCATAGCTGCCTGTGTCTTGACGGTTCCTTGGTTGGGTGTAGGTGTAGGTGTTCTCAGCCTATGGCTGAGCCCGATTACATCGTTCTGGTCGCTTGGTATTGTCGTGTTCTCTGCGGCGCTACTGCTTTTGGAATCCATTCTCTGGCGACGTCAAGCCCAGTTGGTGCAACAACCTGTGCGCTATTGGTGGCTCAGTTGGTTGGGAGGGCTCTTGGTGGCAGCGATTGCGATCGCCTCTATCATTAAAACTGAAACAGGCTGGGGTTGGACCTGGCGCGGACGTTCACTTTCATTACCCAGCCATGCACAAGCAGACCCTTGACCTTTCGCCCTATCACGCCGCGTATCTAGAGCAAGGCCAAGGGTTGCCCATTGTGTGTTTGCATGGATTTTTAGGCGAAGGGGCTGCGTGGCAAGCCGTGGCTCAGCACCTACCGCACTATCGCTGCATTGCCCTCGATTTGTTGGGCTTTGGGTCTTCGGCTCAGCCCGACCTGCGCTACAACATCTGGCATCAAGTTGCGTTTGTCCACCAGGTGGTTACGGCACTCAATCTGGAACGCTTTTGGCTGATGGGCCATTCCTACGGTGGATGGACGGCGGCAGCCTATGCGATCGCCGCTGCAACGGGCAAGATAGGGCTTCCGACTCAGGAACGCCCCTTTGTCCTCTCTGATGCAATGCTAGCGGGACTGATTTTGATTGCGCCTGCTGGCATCCGCGATGATCAGTTTGTGGGACGCTATGCCCATTTACGTCCCCTCTTGTGGGACAGCCCCTGGATTGACTGGAGTCTGAACCTACTCGATCCCCTGAGCCGATGGGCGGGGCGGCACGCGTCCTTTGCCCAAATCCGTCAAGCGCGTGATGCCCTGCGTCAACAACCTGTGGCGAAATCTTTCCTGCGCGATCGCCTGCGGCCTGAAGATGCAGTGGATACCGTTGAGCAAGCCCTAGATGGAATTCAGGTGCCGACCCTGATTCTGGCAGCGGCCCAAGACGAAACCATCCCCCTCTGGCACTGTCAAACCTACGCTGAAGGCATTCCCCACGCCACGCTCAAAGTCCTAGACACCGCCGATCATGGCTTATTGCAAACGCACCCTGCGGCGATCGCCGAGGCC
>DATNQK010000609.1:0-14945 GCA_036704065.1 Stenomitos sp. | reverse complement strand
AGTAACCCCAAATCCATGCTCTATATCGCACTGGGAGCAGCCTTCTTCCACTGTCTTTTCACCGTTGGATGCGTTGTGGGGTTTTTGCATGGGTTCCCCGCACCGCTCAACCGCGTCAACGAGGCCCAACTGTACAAGATCTATCAAAAAATTCGCTGACTATGGATCCTAGTCAACCCCAAGCTCATTGGAACGCCGTACCGGATGGGAATGCGACCTTCTTTACCTGTGATTTTGGCTGCTTCAAGGCCCAAATCGTAGCTGACTCAGAGAGAGCACTCATCCTAGAGCCACGAAGCCTTGTTGCTCTAGGGCCACCCGAAGGCTACCCATCCGCTCAGGCCGCAATGTGCGTTGTCGAGACTGCCGCCCATCACATTGCACTTCAGATTCTTCAAACTCTCGGCAAAGCAAGCCACTTCACTGATAAGGACATCAATCATGAGACTCACAGAATTTCTCCAACAAACCCGTCAACGTGCCATTCGAGAAAAGCGAAACGAACGCAACCAGCAGCTCAAGTACATACAAGGCCAACATGCGGCACGTCTTGCACAACAGGTTAGGCTCCTCAACTTTCTCAGTGAAAATCCGGCTGCGGCTCCACCCTCTGGTACTGCACAGCTCCTGGGCGAAATCCGAGAGGAGGTGGACTATACAGTGGCTCACTATGCTCTCAAGCAGGGATATCGCGCCGATGACCTCTCAGAATCGATGAAGTCCGACTTCTATGATCGCGCCTATGTCGAACATCCTGAACTCGTCGATGCCATTGTGTCTCGTGCCCACTCAGCACACAAGCAACCTACCCAGAAACACGATCAGCTAATTCTTTGAGATCTACTGAGCTAACTCTTTAAAGCGTTACGGAGCGTGGATAATCATGCTGATTTCCTTGACACATTCGAGATTTCTAGGTTTGATCTGTAAGAACCCTGTACATTTAAAGCGCAGGGAAAACTTAGGAGGTGACAGCAACGACGAAGAGAAACTAAACGGGTTTAAAACTTAAAAACCCCACTGCAGCGAACAGTAGGGCATTAAGCGGCCAGGAGCCAGTTGACATTAATTTTGCTTACACGGCAGGTTAGGTCAGCGCCTTTGTCATGCGAACAATTCTAGCCATAATTGGCCTAGATTGACAAGATTTTTTTTTCAAAAAAGCCTGTCACGTATGACCGAGAGACTCTAAGCCAAGGCAAACCCGCTTCACATTAGCCGACGCAACAGAGTACGGAGATAGACTTAAAATGACCTCGACGCTTTATGCTGCCGAGGCTGGGCGCTTTATTACCTGCGCTCCAGCAGAGCTTTGCAGCATCCAACCGAATCACTTCCACGAATGGCAAAATAGCGCCATCACGCCTGACCTCATTACGCTCAATGTCCTGAGCCTCGAAGGTGAACAACCTTACGAGTACCTCTGTACCTCTACCCAACTAGATCGCCTCAACGGTGGCCGACTCTCTTCCAAGTGGTTGCGGCTCTATCAACACACCACAGCAGGCGGTTGGTGGTGCAACGGCCTCGACCCTCTCAACCAGTGGCAAACGATGGAGTGGGGCTGCTTCAAGCCCAATGTGCCCCGTCTCGATACTGACAAGCAAAAACCCATCAAGTACGAGCATCCGCCTAAGACACCTACGAGAGCGTTCTTCATGCGGGTGTCTTGGTCTGTAGGTCTGGCGATCGCCACCACTCACAACCTGCGAGATGAGTATTTGGCCCGACTGCATCAGCTATCCAGATTTCCCTTGTTGACTAGTGGCGATCACCCAGCAGAGGATGAGGGGTTCTGGCAGTGGGTGCTTGAGCGGGGTTTGCCTATCACCATTGTCGAGGGTGCAAAGAAAGCGGCTAGTTTGTTGAGTGCTGGGTATGTGGCGATCGCGCTTCCTGGTATCTTCAACGGCTATCGCTCCAAGGACGAGCTGGGCAATCCCGTCAAACCCCAACTCATCCCCGAGCTACTGCCTTTTGCCACAGGGCGCAAGGTGACAATCTGCTTTGACCATGATGCAAAGCCTAAGACCGCTGCGAATGTGGCGAAGGCCATTCAGCGCTTAGGGCAACTCTTCGAGGCGTATCATTGTCCGGTTCAGGTGGTTGACCTTCCTGGCCCAGAGAAAGGGGTAGACGACTTCATCGTGGCTCGTGGTGCGGAGGCCTTTGGCGCACTCTATGACCAGGCGCACCCCCTCAAACACTGGAAACTCGCTCAGCGTCTCAAGAACAACCTCACTTGGGCACCCTCACTACGCATCTCTCAAGCTGACCTATCGACGCTTGAAATTGCCCAATTACCGGATGAGGGGATTGTGGCGATCGCCTCTCCCAAGGGCACCGGAAAGACCAAGTTTATCGCTCATCAGGTCGCAGATTCTGAGAGGGCCATTCTCGCCAGCCACCGTGTTGCCCTGGCGCGACACCTCTGCCATCGTCTCAACATGGATTATCGCGGGGACATCGACAAAGTAAAGGGTGGAGACTTCATTGCTGGCAGTGGTTATACCTTCAGAGTCGGCACTTGTGTTGATTCTCTACTGGCCATTGACCCAGATAAATTCGCAGGCTGCGATCTCGTCATTGATGAAATCTGCCAAGTCCTGCGTCACTTGTTGACCAGCTCCACCTGCAACAAAGAGGGCAAACGACCTGCAATCCTGGCGCGGTTTCGAGCGTTGTTGCAAGCAGCGCGACGGGTTATCGTTGCTGACGCCGACCTAGACAACCAAACGCTGCATTACCTGAAAGCGCTGCGCTCAGAGGATAGCCCGATTTATCTCATTCGCAATGATGTGAAGCCGGATGGATATCCGATCCGGTTTATTGAAGCGCCGGATCGGACAAAAAGCTGTGAGCTATTACTCCACGATATCAATGCGTTAAGTCCAGGCAAGGTGCTCTACGTCACCACCGATTCCAAGACGACGAGCAAAACCCTGTTCCAGCTTATTACCCAGCTCCATTCTGATAAACGAGTGCTGCTCATCAACTCCGATACCAGCGGTGGCGAGGACGAACGCGCTTTTATTGCCAACCCAGATCAGGTACTCGCCAACGACGAGTACGACATTATCCTCTGTTCGCCTTCAGTTGCCACCGGAACCTCGATTGAAGTGCAAGACATCATCTGGAAGGTCTACGGCATCTTCATGGGGGTCTCTGGCACCGATGCGGATATTGCTCAATCCCTAGCGCGAGTGCGTCAACCTGTAGAACGCATTGTCTGGTGTGCCCCGACAGGGCGCAATTTCTGCAAGGTCTCTCGCTCTACCAATGCCCTCGAACTCAAGGGACATCTATTTGAGCGTACAAGTGTCTCGGTGGGGCTGATGCGTTCGTCTCTCAAGGCCGATACCCTCAGTACAGTTGAACTCGTCGATTGGGCCAGTGACCCCCATATCCAACTGTTTGCCCAAATCAGCGCGGCTCAGAATTTTGCCATGCACAACCTGCGTGATGCGCTCTATGTGCGTCTGGTGCAGGAGGGGAATCAAGTGACCCTAGAGCGCTCGGTCAGTGCCCCTGCTCTCAAGCTCATGCTTCAACAATCCCGCGAGGCAACCATCATGGCGGATGCTCATGCAATTCTCAATGCCGATGACCTCAGTGCCACTGAAGTCTTTGCTCTGGAGCAAAAAGAAGCGGTATCACCAGAACAGCAAAGGGCGATCGCCAAGTATCACCTCAAAGAGTTCTATTGCTTGGAAGAACTGAGCCTGCAAGATATCTTGCTCGACAGGGAAGGCCGCACCAGGGGGGAGCTGCTCAACCTTGAAGCGCAACTTTATCCAGGCTTAGCATTAGACCGGACAGTCAAAGCGCTGGAGCGTCAAGCCAGTTGGAAACAACACCTCTGCCCTTGGGATATTCCAGGGACAGAGCTGCGACGGGAAATCCGTGAGAAGTTGGGACTGACAGCTTTCATCCGCAAGGCTGCGACGGGATGGGAATGGACAAGGGATGACTTAGCAGAGATTGCGGCCCTAGCGCGTCAATTCGCCCCGGCTGTGAAGGCACACCTGAACTTCACCTGTAGCGAGGAAATCAGCGATGTGCAAATCGTTCATCAACTGTTGTCCCAGCTCGGACTCAAGACACAATTCCGTTGGACGGTGAACAATCCTGACCATGCGGGAACAAAGATTCGGGTTTTCTCCCTAAACCAAGGGCACTGGAAGACGTGTTGGGGGATTCTGGAACGTAGATCAGAGCGTAGGGAGAGGTTGAAAAATATTGAATCTCCTGATACGGCAGGATCACCCCTTGAGTTTAGTGAGTCTAAAGACATGGGCGATCCAACAGCAAAGACAGAGAAAATCGACCACTTAGAGGGGCAAAGAGGACTAAATAACAGAAGTGAGAGTCTTCCGCTTGATTGGAATATTGCACAGACGGGGTGAGGGAATTATTTTGGGATTGTTTTGAGACAAAGTTTATACAAAGTTGTCAGCTAAATCTCTTAGATAGAGATATGGGCGAGTAAAAATCCATCTATATCACTTATGTATAGATATGGGCAGATTAGTTCCATCTATATCGCGGATGAGGGTTATGGACGGACTGGTTTCGTCTCTATCGCCAAATTGAAGATATGGATAGACAAAACTCAACCTATATGCCAATTTAGACGTATAGGCTGTAAATATCCGCCTATATCCCCGATCTGGTGATATAGGCGGACGAGACCCAGCTAATTATAGTTATTTCGCCCCGTTAATACATCTATATGAAAGTGTTTGGGTATAAAAACGGGCAAAATAACAAGTCGCTGGAACCGTCAACTCCGCCAGCTTCGCTAACCGTACGGCGACGGTTAGGCGTCGTTGCAGTTCAGCTCCATCGTTAGACCTAAATTTTGGGGGTGGCCATTTCAATGAATCGGTTTCTAGCCATAAGCTGTGTTATCTTAAATTCACTGATATTGTCTTTCTCTTCACCCATTGCCGCTCAACAAAATTCCTACTACTGTGAATCTGCATTAGCAGTTAAGCAACGTCTTGAACAAAAATATAATCTCAAAGTTGCCTATGCTAACGGGTGGAATATTTCAAAATACTATTTTGAGCGCCCTCCCTCTAATCGAAATATTGAATATGTATATCAACTGGATGGATCAGGTGCAGAATCTGTATTTAACTCTCCAGTATTGTTGAAATCAATCGCAAAAGAGGTCATTCAAGGGTGTAACTCTGTTGGAATAGTTGGATTTGGAACTTTCAGGGGAGGACGCGACCAAGTACCTGGTAAATATTTTGGCTTATTGTCGGATGGAAGAATTGAATTGTTTCCATGTGACTTCAGTTCTAAGGAACGCACTCATTGGGGTAAACGTTGGTGTTACGATTAACATAAGATCGTTCTATTGCCTTGTCTAACACTTCCATGCAAGGGACGCTCGAATTACGTTCACGGTTGGCTTATTTATATTTTCACTCTAGCCCCTGATTGCTAAGCCGTTGGGCGGCATCAAGGTTTTGCTATTAGATTGTTAGATTCGTAAATTTCTACACATCCAAATGTGACTTCATACTTGCAGAATACGAGAATTCTTATGAGAAGAAAATCAACCTCTCTTATTATTATTGTAGTTAGCTGCGTGGTAAATTTATCTAATTTGACTAGTAGTTATAGTAAAGATTTTTATTTAAGTCATTTTTCAAAATCACTCCAACTTCTATCTCAACAAGAAAATTGTTTGGCTTATGATCGTGCAGTCGAGCCAAATGCTCAGAAGAGAACTGTGCAGTTGAAGCAATTTGGTATTAAGATTGGCATTCCTGATAATTTTAGGACTTTACTCCGAAACAATGGAGAAGTATGGATTTTGAATCCTGTAGATTATGATCTTATTGCTTGTACTGCCCGTGGAGGACGTGGAGGACGTGGATTATATTATCAATTTGTGAAGCGCATTCCAAATTCGAAGCACTTATCACTTAAAACATTCGCTCTTAATCAATACGGTGTCAATACATCTATTCAGCCTTACAAATTTTATCATCTTAATGGAATTTTAGCTGAATCTTCACTAGGACGAGGAACGATTTCATCATCGTTTTTTCTAAAAATCCCACCTACAGAACATATTGTTGAAATTAGTGCTGGATGCGACTGTGATGTAAAGGCTAAAGATATAATTGGTTTTTTGGAAACAATAAGCTTGTTATAAAATCATGAGAGGATATTAAAAAGTGATACGTGGTTGTGAATTGCCCAACAAGCCGCTGCACTCGGAACGGAGTTTGATGCTGTGGGTTACGATGCAAAGTGTAACGCCGTCCGGTGATCCGCCTGACGTTAGGCGTTTCTACATGCCCCCTGTAAATGAATACTACCAAAGCTAACCTTCCAGTTGATCGTCTCTGTCTGCGAGAGCCAATCCCCGAAATCATCAATGCGGCCCGATATCTCGACGCAGCCGTATCAGCTCATCTTACCGGACATCACGACTTAGCCGCGTCGCTAATCCGCCTCGCCGATATGCCTGTGATTCGCGAGTGGACCGAGTCCCTTTGGGGCACTGCCAGCCCTCACATCCACTTTCGGCCCGTCGCTGGTGCGCCACTGAGCCTTCCAGACGACCAACGCATCAAAGTTCGGATGCCGAACACTGCCGAGAAGAAGTTCTTGCATCTGCGCGATGGTTTTCATTGCAGGTTTTGCGGCATTCCAGTTATCCGCGCCGAAGTCCGCCAAGCCATCAAGAAGGTCTATCCTGAGGCGTTGCCGTGGGGCACCAAGAACCCCGAACAGCACGCTGCCTTTCAAGCCATGTGGCTTCAATACGACCACCTTTTGCCGCACGCCAGAGGCGGCACCAACGACTTGGAGAACGTCATCATTACGTGCGCGCCCTGCAACTATGGACGCTGTGACAAGACCGTTGAGGAGGTTGGTGTTCGCGACCCGCGCACCCGCGAGCCAGTCCGCTCAACATGGGACGGCCTTGAACGCTTTCTCCATTGAACGAAACGCTTAACCATGCGCACCCGCGAATGATTCCTGCCCTCACGCTGGCTGCTTCCGCCGCTGATGCAAATGCCGTTCGGCTGGATAAGATAAAGTTTTCATCTCCATTTCCACCACATTTCCCACCAAGTTTTGTATTTGCTGCTGCCTCAGAAAAATGAATCTGATGCACCATTGACCAAATGCGATTGCTTAATCTTGAAGTATAAGATCCAGTTTAAGCGTAAATTCCCAGGTTTGTGTTGCAAGATATTTTGAGACGGATTGAACCGATTATTCTCTGAGGAAAACCCAGTGCTTATCAACCCCATCAACCCTATATCTAGTATTCGAACTGAACCTGATTCGATTCTAGCGATGCTTCAAAAGATTACTCAAGAACAGCTCAACGATTGCCAGTTAGAAATTGCCAAGAAATCAATTGCTGAGTTACCCGCAGATATGGAAATCACGATTCTTGACCTTTATCAGCTATGGGATGGTAGCCCAGCACTGTCAGGATTCGCGAAAGGTTTGAAGAAAAATTTATTGCCGTCCTAAAATCCTTTAACAAAAAAAGAGGGTCTAATCATGTCCGTAATCATTATTCAAGATGCGATTTTGCAAGTTAGACAGCTTCTTTTGGATTTAGGAATTTCTCCAGAAGTGCTTGACAATGATGATATGTCTTTCCTCATGAGCCGATTGCCTATCCCACAAGGTCGAAAAATTGGGAATATTGACAAAGGAGATTGTACAAAGGATTAAGATCCGCTAGTGGAGCAACATCTAGAGACTACATCACCAACAGACAACGGTTACGCGATTGTCTCTGCCAATGGCAAGCTACCGTACAACTTCGTTGTAGCGACACCGAAGTTTCTAGACGTGGTAGTTGCTCTGTCTCCATCGCTCACAAGCCTCAGAAGAAACAGAAGCGTAAAGAGCTGAATGGAAAGCTCTACAGCAAGTGTAGACCGGGGTTTTACGCTGAGCTATCTGATAGCCTCCACTTTGCTTATTTATTTTTCTACTCATGCTTGTGAATGTACGAGCGGGTAAAGAACTAGCCCAGCGATCGCCGCAATCACGATGACTACAGGTTCTGGTAGCTTTTTTCCGAACGTCCATAAAGCTACTAGGGTGACAAGCCCGATTAGGAGTGTTGGGATATCCCTGAGAGATTGTCGTCCTAAGATCACAACGGCTCCAGCGATCGCTCCGGTTGCAGCAACGGTTACACCATTGACAAATGCAGAAATTTTGGGGTTTTTGCCATGTTTCTTGAAATAAGGAGCCGGAATAATGGTGAGCAGATAACAAGGAATGAACATGGCGATCGCAGCAATACAAGCCCCTGGAAAGCCTGCCACCAGAAACCCAATGAATCCTGTTGTGATCACGACGGGTCCTGGCGTAATCATGGCAACGGCGACCGCATCCAGAAATTGTTGAGCATTGAGCCATTGAAAGTCTTTTACGACTCCACCATACAAAAATGGGATGATCGCTAAACCACTGCCAAATACAAACGCACCCGCTTTTGCAAAAAACAGAGCAATTTGCCCCAGCAACCCAGGCGTGAGGATCGGCACTGTTGCCAGAAAGGGAAACAGCGATACTCCAAGGAAGTTATTGAGCTGATTGGTCTTAAACCAACTTTTAGGCGGGAATTTGACAAGCAAAACAAGGAATCCTGCACCTAAAATGAGCTCCACTCGCTCCGATTCTGTAACAACCGTTGCAACTGCATTAAGCAAATAGATAGCCCACAGCAACCAATCTGTACCAACGGTTTTGCGCGTCAGCTTATAAGCACTAATGGCAATAATGCCAATCACAGCCGCCCCCACCCCATAAAATACTGCCTGCATCCAGTTCAAACCCCCGTAAAGGGTGTATGCCCATCCCAGAGCAACCACTATCAAAAATGACGGCAGGACAAAGGCAAGACCCACGAGTGCAGAGCCTAAAATGCCATAGTGAACGTAGCCCAAGTAAAACGATAATTGTGCGGCAAGTGGACCAGGCGCGACTTGAGCTAGGGTTAATCCTTCCTGGTATTCTGCCTCAGACATCCACTGGCGTTCTTCTACCAGATCTCGGTGCATATAGCCCACCAGTGCGATCGGTCCACCAAAGCCAAGTGCTCCGAGTTTCAAGAAATACTGAGTCAGCTGTTTTAGAGAGTAGGTGGGTTGATGAGTGAGCGAAGGTGTAGGAATTGTCATAATTGTTGAGTAGAACGAGGTTTTCGAAGGCTTGAAATTTTGGTGGTTGCGTTGGAACTCTCCTGTAAATAGGCTGTGTATAAGCCTTCAAACAAAGCAATTCCGTGAGTTTCCAATGCTGCATTGCTAAAGCCAGCTAGTAACCAACCGCGCAATAAAGCATCAACACCCGCAATTTGAGGATGTAAATATAGCCCATCGCGAAGATCGATTTCGTGGACGATTTCCCCGATCATCTGCAATCCCGAATCTTCCAACCCGAATGATTGCAGCATCACCTCGAACGTACACAAGTTACCCTGATGTTGAAACTCACCTTTGTTCATATCAAAGGAAATTTCATCAGCTTTGGCAGTTTTGGCATAGCGAATCACAGCTTCAGGATTAATAAACCGTCGAATCAGCCAGATACAAGCCAACCGATCAACATGAGGTTGAGGTCTTGTCACCCATTTGGCATGACGATAGGGCTCGATCTCTTTTGGAGTAATGCTTACAGCCGGACGTGAGGGGAGGAGCAATTGAGTAAGCTGCTTGAGGCGAACTGCAATTTTTTCCTGTTCAGGACAGCTAAAGAAATCGATTTGTCGAATTTCGGCATGTTGCTTGTAGAGCTTTTCCAGGGTTTCACGGATTGGAGTGTGATCGCTACTCTCATCAAGGTCAATTAGAGTGTTCTCTAATTCCGCTAGATTCGTCTCCAGACCTACGTAGTCCTCTCGTCGTGCTTCACGAAACCGATTAATGATAGTTTGATGGCTCATCCCTTCAAACCACTCCACGCGCATGATCAGTGCCTCTCCATTTGCCTGACGGACTTCTTGCGCCAACCATTGAAATGATTCGAGGCAGGCATCGTGCTCAGGCAAAACCTGCACACCGTTCATGGGGATCGCTCCAATTCGCCGTAACCGACGCCATAAGTTGACTCGTGGACTAGAAGACGATTTAGATGGCAAAGAATAGGTAAAAGCTAACCAACTCAAGGCAGTAACTCCATTTGATAGAAAAGTAACAGATGTAACTATTAAATGCAACAAACGTTTCTTAATTTAGGTTCAGCCTCACTCCTCCCGATGGCTCCACCTCAGTTTGCAGTTCAGATTGCGAAAGCCTTTGGTGCTGAGGTAACCGCTGTATGCAGCACGAAAAAAATGGACATGGTGCGATCGCTCGGTGCAGACCAGCTTATTGACTACACTCAAACAGATGTCACCCAAACTGGGCAGCGTTATGACCTGCTCCTGGATGCAGCAGCCTATCGTTCAGTTTTCGACTATTTACCAGTATTGACGAGCGAGGGAACCTACGTCCTAGTCGGTGGATCGACCGCTCGATTTTTCCAGGTGATGTTTTTAGGTACTTGGATTTCTCGAATCAGCTACCGCCAAGTGAAATGTCTCGCGTCCAAACCTAATCAAACGGATCTCATTGCTTTAAGGGATTTTCTGGTAGCAGGTAAGATCGTCCCCTTTATCAATCAGCGCTATGACCTGAGCGAAGTTCCTACGGCTATTCGCCATCTTGAACAGCGGCAAGTGGTAGGGAAAGTCGTCATTCGTATTTGATATGCAGCGTTTGCCAGTCCATACCCTAGAAATAGCCGTAGTCATCAGTTGCTACTGCTACTGAGCGGTTACCATTAGATTTGCCGCTTGAGCATAAACCGCTTGTGGGCAGAAGCCACGCATTGTAAGAAACCCTCTGCACCAATAGATTAATGAACCCATCGGTGCAAAGAAAGCAGTGTTGGAGAACCCTTGTTTTGACATGCCATAGAGCTAATCGTCCTCGAAGCGTCAACGATTAACTCTATGTGCAATCAAACTAAAATTCTCAATTTCATGACCCTACTGTCTAGACTAGGGTGCGACAAATGCAGCACCGTGGGGACCGCGAACCACAACATCGGGCACTGCGCTAACCATCCGGTTGACATCCATTTTGGGAGAGTCTGACACAATCTGAGCAGCACCATGAGAACCGCGAATGGCTAATTGCGGAAATCCTTGGCTGGGTGTACTGGGAAGAGTTTGAGCAGCAACGGGAATGCGATCGCTATCGACAATTGCTGCTGCACCGTGGGAGCCCCGAATCACGATGATGGGTGCTGCTTGTGCTTGAGGAGCGGAGGCAATATTGAACAGAGCAAACCCAGTTAACAGAGCACGAACCAAAATTTTTGAACTAGACATCTGTTTCTCTCCAACTTGAATGATTTCAATGTAGGAGTACAGACTGAGAAGACCCCCAAGTCAAACCGAGTATGGATGATCCCTGCGCTAAGACTTTGCCCCAGATTTGCTGAGAATCCTGAGAGGGGGCCACAGTTAGAATTATGGGACTGTGCCGTAGAAGGAAGTGAGTTATGGCAAAGCTCGTGTTCGGAATGAACCAGTCGCTGGACGGCTACGTCGACCACATGGCTTTTCCGCCAAGGCCAGGGCTCTTCCGCTACTTCATCGAGGAGGCTCAGGAGCAGGCGGGTAGCGTGTACGGTCGCCGAGTGTATGAGGCCATGCGTTACTGGGACGATGAGCATCCTGAATGGGATGCTGAGCAACACGCTTTTGCAGCGGCATGGCGGAAGCAGCCGAAATGGGTCGTCTCGGGTACCTTGAAGTCAGTTGGCCCCAACGCTAGTCTCGTCGAGGGTGATCTTGAGGTTGCGATCCGTGCGCTGAAGGCCGAACGTGATGGGGAGATCGAAGTTGCAGGCCCGTGCTTGGCGCAAAGCCTCACCGAATTTGGCCTAATCGATGAGTATCGCATCTACTTGCACCCCGTCGTGCTGGGTCACGGCACACCCTATTTCGCTGGACCTCGACCTCCGCTCCGCCTCCAGAGGCATGATCGCATTGACGAGGATGTGCTCAGGTTGACCTATGTTCCTGCCTAAGTGACCCTTTGTATCTCAGTTCTGATTGCTATTGTTTAGTTGTAAGTGAGTCATTCAATCTTTTTGGCGGTCTTTATAAGACCAAGGGTGATCATTTCCGGATCAAGCGTTGTGCTGCAACCAATCGCTTAGATCGGAGAGTTGAGAAAAATCCAACAGTGCTTCACCCAAAGTTTCAATCTGGGGTAAGTCGAGAGACTGTACCCGCTCCTCCATTTCAGGTGTCAGCGTTCCTACACGCCGTCTGAGCAACCGTAAGACAAGCGATCTCGCTTCTTTGGATTTGCCCCTTTGTTCGCCTTCTTGCAAAATTTCTTGGTAAATAGACGATTGCTGCATATGGTCTTTCCTGAGAACTCGATTGACCAAGCCTTTTTCCAATGATAACCCTGCCAGAATCCCAGGGGCGGAGAGGTTACTCTGTGCTTTAGCGTCTTGAATCTCATCTATGCAAGTGGCCACTTGACGTCTCTCACCACAATTTGCTACTGAGCAAAAGTTAGAAAGTATAATATAGCTTGCAACTAAAAATAGTTGCTTTTTGAATGGAGTGCTCGCTACAATTTAAGTAGCTCAGCAATAGACCGATGACTCGTAGAGACAAGCTTCTTAAGCGTTTTCTTAGTGAACCAAAAGACTTCACTTGGGAAGAATTGCAAACCCTGTTGTCCATTTTTGGGTTCACGGAAGTGGCGACAGGTAAAACAGGGGGGTCGCGTCGTCGATTTGCTAATGAAGCTGGGGTCGTGATTAGTCTGCACAAACCCCACCCCCGTAATGTCTTAAAAAGCTATCAAATCGAGCAAGTTATTGAAATCTTGTCTGAGGAGGGCTACTTATGAAGGACATGATGGAATACAAAGGCTACTATGGCTCTGTGCATTACAACGACGCGGATCAAGTTTTCTACGGCAAGGTCGAGTACATCCGTAGCCTAATTAGCTACGAAGGTGAAGATGTTGCAACCTTGCGCTCAAGTTTTGAAGAGGCTGTCGATGATTATCTTGACCTTTGTGAACATCAAGGCCAGCAACCTGAGCAATCTTTCAAAGGGTCTTTCAATATTCGACCAGGAGTCAAATTGCACCGACAAGCAGCGATCGCAGCCCAGAAAAAGGGGATTAATCTCAATAAGTTGGTGACAGATGCACTGGAGCAATATTTAGAAAAATCGCAGTCACGATGAAAGTTAGAATCGAAGATCGCTGTTTTTGCTTTCTAAACTCCATGTGGTCAGAGGCCACACACTGTGAAAAACTTTGTATGTCAATAGAGAGCGTTTTACTGCATTGACGCTCTCCCTCCAACCCTGACGGTTATGGACGGAGATTCTTGATTCATCGACTCTTAACTAGACGGTTGCTCGCCCCCGTCAGACCGTCTCCACAAGCATTTTGCAGAACCGTGCGCCCCACGGCTCTATTTCTAATCACCTGAGCACTGGCAACATCGCGAGGTTTGGAAGATCTGCAATTTTGGCACTCATGCCAGCGGTCCTTGAGAACCTTGCTCACCGTTGCCCCACAATCTGGGCATTCCTGACTCGTGCCACGGGCATCTTCTTTTTGATAAGCGACGCCACGCTTAAAACACACCCACGGCAAGACTTGATTCAGGAATTGACCGTGCCCCGCATCCAGCATGTGCTTGCCAAGAAAACCACGACTTAACCCAATCAGGTTGAGTTTCTCAACCACAATCGTTTCACCCTGATCACAAAGCTGATGCGCGGTTTTGAAGTGGAAATCTTTTCGGGTATTTGCAATGCGCTCATGCAATCTAGATACCTTCTTTTGAGTCTTTCGCCAATTGCTCGACCCAATCACTTTGCGTTTTAACCTGCGTTGCAGCAATTTAAGCTCGCGTTGCATGTCCATAAAGAATCGAGGTCGTGCAATCTCTAATCCGTCCGACGTGGAAAGAAAGTACTGTAAGCCAACATCAACCCCTACAACATGACCCGTGATTGGGGTGTCGGGAATATCGCTATCAGCCTGAAAGGTCAGCATCAAATAGAAGCCAGATGCCCGTTTCACAATCCTTGCCTGCTTAACGTTGAAACCGTCAGGAGCTGGTCTGGATTGTCTGAACCTGACCAATCCAATGGACGGCAGTTTAATCACGCCTTGTCCTAATGGATTCTTGCCAAGTTGAGGAAACACAAAAGACCGCATAGCTCCCCGCTTCTTGAATCGCGGAAATCCGAAATTGCGATCTTTCATGTCCTTAAACGCTTTATCCAGCTTCTTCAGAACTTGCTGCAATACCTGAGCATTAACCGAACTTAATCGCTCATTGGTTTTCTTTGCTTCGGTTAATGACTTGCACTGTTCAGAGTAGCCGGGGTATGGCGCATCCACGCTCATGATGTACTCACTTTGCAATGAGCAAGCATTAACAGGGCATTTGCGAGAAGCAAGCCAGTCTTTACGCTCTCTCAATGCAAAATTCCATACCGAAGAGCAGACATCCAAGACGTGCTCAATCTCGGCCATTTGCGCTTTAGTCGGAATTAGCTTGTACTCGTAAGTCAGTGTTAGCATGGTTGTATTTTAACTTAGTTATTTTGCTCATGCAACGGCTAAACACTCTCTATCACTGCTCTTACAGTATTCGGTTTCACTTAGTTATATGTACCAAGGACCGCAGAAAGTGTATCACCAAACCCATGTTGGCAAGGTTGAATGAGGTTTTTGCAGCGACCCTAGAAAAGTGGGAAGGGGAGCTAATTGAATTCAACGGTGAAGCGGATTACGTCCACGCGCTAATTTCTGTCAATCCCAAAACGCAGCCTTCCAAGCTGGTGAACAACCTGAAAACTGTTTCGAGTCGATTGATTCGCAAAGAGTTTTCAGATCAGG
>DATNQK010000608.1:0-6769 GCA_036704065.1 Stenomitos sp. | reverse complement strand
CAAGCGAGCCAAGCAAAAGATGATTGAGGCCAACCTGCGATTGGTCGTTGCTGTTGCTAAAAAGTACCAAAAGCGGAACTTAGAACTGCTAGACCTGATTCAAGAGGGAACACTAGGGCTAGAGCGGGGTGTAGAAAAGTTCGACCCGATGCGTGGTTATAAGTTCTCGACCTACGCGTACTGGTGGATTCGCCAAGCCATTACTCGGGCGATCGCCCAACAAGCGCGTACGATTCGCTTGCCCATCCACATCACTGAAAAGCTCAACAAGATCAAAAAGGCGCAGCGGGAACTTTCGCAACGCTTGGGTCGGAGTGCAACGCCAGCCGAGATTGCGCGGGAGCTCGATATTGAGCCAGCTCAGATTCGCGAATTCTTAACCATCGCGCGTCAGCCCGTCTCTCTAGACTTACGTGTGGGTGACAATCAAGATACAGAACTGCGCGATTTATTAGAAGACGACGGTCAGTCGCCCGAGCAGTTCACCGCAGGGGAGGCATTGCGCGAGGATGTGAACCAGTTACTAGAAGAACTGACCCCTCAACAACGCGAAGTGCTCACGCTTCGGTTTGGATTGCACAACGGCAAAGAGTTGTCTTTGGCTAAAGTGGGCGAACAGCTGAGCTTAAGTCGAGAGCGGGTGCGTCAGCTTGAGCGTCAAGCCTTAGATTACTTAAGACGGCGCAAGTTAGATGCACGTCAGTACTTGGCCAGTTGATGTCTAAGGGCTAATCTTCCTCCGACTGATCTGACTAGGACTTATGCAGGAGAAACTCCCAACCTTTCTAAACAGAGCGTTGGATCAGTTTCAAGGGCGTAAGTCCTAGTTTTGTTTTACGGAGTAAGAGGTTGCCGTTGCTCTTGTGGTCGCCCTTATGGTTGTGCGCTTTATGAGAACACGGTAGCGAGATTGCGATCGCTATCCACTTCGTCATCTTTTCAATCTAAGGAACCTGTAAGGGAACTAAGGCATCTTCTGGCAAATACTCGACAAACTGTCCATCATTGCCGAGTATCACCAGAACTTCTAGGGGCCAATCAGGCTGCACGTGAAGATTGTGCCAAGGAATAGCCAGTTCTAAACAACTGCCTAAGCCCAACTGAATGTGGTGTTCGCGTCCTTGCCATTGATCATAATCCGCCGCTTCTTCCATCCAAACGGTTCGGTTGGGTAAGTAAACCCCGACGTGATGATGGAAATGATAATTTGCGGGCGCAGCATTGGGAACATTGGCCAAGGGGACAGAACTGTTGTTCATGGGTTGGCCAGGGTAATACCAGAGCAGATGGAGTTCTGTTGGGGTATCTACACCTGGTTGCTTGCCTACCTGGAAATCGAAACGGAAATAGAAATTCAGGTGATCGAGTCCGTACCAGAGACGCTGAATCGGACTACTGCGATGCATCGTACCCCTCGCCCCCGCAACGGTGATGCGTCCTGCATGATCCCAGTCTTGCTCATCGCCGATGCCGTTAATGACGGGGTGAATAAAGCTTTGCGGACGATGATCCGTTTTCTGTTGATGATGCTCTAGGGGATGATGGAGTGCTTCAGGTGGGACTTCATCGAGGGCCTTGTACAAGGCGATTAAATGTTCTCGAAACAGGTGATCAAAGATGGCATCCTGATTTGAAGAGTGCCCTTCACCAAACCACCAGAACCAATCCGATCCTTCAGCGGCATACAGTGCTTCCCAGGCGGCTGGGTTGGCGGTTTCTGTTGCCTCAGCATGATTGGCGAGAACTTGTCTCGCGTCGGCCAATAACTCCCAAGCCCGATTTTTGACTGGATCGCCAATCCAGGTGGTAAAGCTGCCGTCCACCCAAGATCCACTGTGAAGTTGCTCAGCAGGCAAGGTTTGACGGGGTGGATGCTGGGCCAAATGCTCTGAAACGGTGACGAGCTTAATGTCGTCAAGCTCGCTAAGTTGACTGTACAGACTGTCCAAAAAGGGAATGCCGTCTTTTTGGTAGAATTCCCAGCAGTTTTCGCCATCTAGGGCGATGGTCACTAACCAAGGCTGTTCTATTTCGGGGTCTGCTTTTCGGCTCTGTAGCGATCGCTGAATTGCCTGAAGATGTCCAATTAAGTCCGATGCCGCAGCCTCGGGTGGCATGGCGCTATAGGTAAAGCCCACTAGGTCCGAAAGTCGATGATCTCGGAAGACGATGGACAAGTCTCCCTGAGGCGTTTCCAGTCGATAGGGCTGGTACAGTAGTTCCGGTTCGTAGACATTGCCATACTCATCGCGGTGGAAGAAGTGTTTTAAGGTCCACCCTAAAATGGCTTCGTCAGAACAGAGCCACTGAAATCCCTGCTGTGCCACATAAGGCAAAATACTCGGACTCACAGACTGTTCTGAAGGCCACAATCCGCGAGGGGAGCATCCAAAGCGTTCCTCATACATGTGCCATGCTTTTTTCAGATGACGCGGAATATCCTCCGGCCACTGGAAAGAATGGTGAGGCAACTGCATTTGTGGTACGGCGACACGTCCGGCTTGGGTATTAGCCAGCAAAGGCAAAATGGGATGTGTGTAGGGCGTTGTTGTGACTTCGAGTTGCCCACTCTCTTGCATCTTGCGATGTTGCGGCAAAATGCGACTAATGATTTCGCGGTGCTTGGCAATGATACGTTGGCGATCGCTCAGGGTAAAGTTGCGATCCTGCTCTAACCACTGGGCTATCTCGGAATCATCCCAGAATAGGGGATCAATCCAAGCCAAATTGTGCCAGGCCAGGAGGTCACTAAAATCATCAACGGTCCAATGCTCTAAACACCACGCGGTTCCTTTATTCTGCTTTTGGCTGTACAGTTCTGCATAACGCGGATGGGGATCGATCAGCGTATGGTGCTGTGCATCAAAAAAGTGTTGCAGTGCAAACTCCTTGAGATCGAGCGTAAACTGCTCGGGAGGGGTCAGCGTTGCTGCTAAGTAGGGATCAACTGCCGTGCCGTTGGCATAGTCTTCAATTTGCAACATCAAAGACGGTACCAAGTTGACCGTTTGATGCAACTTTGGGTACTTTTCGAGGAGCAATATTAAGTCGAGATAGTCTTTAACCCCGTGCAGCCGCACCCAGGGTAAGTGGTACTGGCCCGTAATACAGCTTTTGTAGAGGGGCTGATGTTGATGCCAGATGAATGCAACATGCAAAGGATACGCCATAGGTGCAGTAATAAGAGAGCTTTGGCTGAGCAAATAATAGGTGCCTAAACCTACATTAGGGGCAGATGTGGCACTTCTGTAGGAGATTAAATTGTGTTTGGATAACACAAAGGCTACATATCGATCTATTTTCCCCCATGCACCCGTTTGAGGGAGTAGACAGCGTTACAGTCCTGGCTTGTTATGCCACGCTGAGACAAGACAATGGGTCTAGATAAGTTTTTGCGCTTGCCTTTCTACCTTACACTGATTGAAACAATGGCTCTGATTCCTTGTAAAGAGTGTGGCACCCTGAATAGCGAACACGCTGAAATTTGCCTAAGCTGCGAATTCCCGATTAAAGGCCGTCCTAAGACGCACTTACAACGAGGTTTGGCTTTTGGGTTGGCGTTGATGTTGGGCCTACCCCTAGCCTTTTATGCCATAACGCTTATCAAGAGTTCCCTACAACTTCACTTAACTCCTTCTCAGGAAAAAAACATACCCTAGCCCTACACATGCCTCTCTCTACTCTGTGGGACATGCCGCGTTTACCCTTGGCTCCCCATTGGCAGGTTACGCAAACGTTCGCGAAACTCGATTGCCTTTTGGGGTTGTCACTATTTCGAGCTTGATTAATTTTGTGAGATCTAATCCTCTATCCCTTGAGGGATAAGTCGAAAACGATATAGTGGTTCAATGTATACCTTATTGCCGTCCTGAGCGCTAAAAGCACTGTGCCTATTGCTGTTGAATCGCTACTGACTTCCGATATCTTGAAGCCTGCTCGCTACCTCGGTAACGAACGAGGTGCTGTCCATAAACCTTGGGAATCAACCACAGTGCGTTGGTCTTTGACCTATCCCGAGATCTATGAGGTGGGGGCTTCTAATTTAGGCCATATTATTCTCTACAACATTATTAATACGCAACCGCGTCAGTTGTGCGATCGCGCCTACCTCCCTGCACCAGATTTAGCTGCTAAACTGCGCAATACAGGCACACCCCTTTTTGCCGTCGAATCCCGGCGACCCCTGCGAGAATTCGACATCCTCGGCTTTAGCCTCAGTTATGAATTGGGTGCCACCAATATCTTAGAAATGCTGAGCCTGGCGCAAATTCCCCTCACTTGGCCAGAACGTAGCGCCTGCAATTGGGACTATCCCCTCATTTTTGCTGGCGGCCAAACCGCCACCTCCAATCCTGAACCCTACGCCGAGTTTTTCGACTTCATTGTGTTAGGGGATGGTGAAGAACTGTTGCCAGAAATTGGCCTCGTGATTGAAGAAGGCAAAGCAGCGGGGTTAAGCCGTCTAGAACTGCTCTTGGATCTTGCCCAAGTGCCTGGAGTTTATGTGCCCCAATTCTACGACATGGCTCCGGATGGGGCTGTACAGCCCAACCGTCCAGATGTTCCGCGCCGCATTCTCCGACGCGTCGCCACGCCTATCCCTGCCTACTCCATTGGCCTGGTGCCCTATATTCAAACGGTTCACGACCGCTTAGTGATCGAAATTCGCCGTGGCTGCACCCGTGGGTGTCGCTTTTGCCAACCGGGAATGCTGACCCGTCCTGCCCGAGATGTCGAGCCAGAACAGGTGATTGAAGCCGTCGAAACAGGCATGCGTGCAACGGGTTACAACGAATTTTCGCTGCTGTCTCTCAGTTGTTCTGACTACCTCTCGCTCCCTGCGGTCGGTGTTGAAATTAAGAATCGCTTACAAGCCGAGAATATTACGCTGTCTTTGCCCAGCCAACGGGTAGATCGCTTTGACGAAAATATTGCCACGATTGTTGGCGGAACCCGTAAAGGGAGCCTCACCTTTGCACCCGAAGCGGGCACCCAGCGCATGCGGGACATTATCAATAAAGGATTGACCAATGCAGAGCTGTTGCGAGGCATTAAAACGGCCTACGAACAGGGGTGGGATAAAGTCAAACTCTACTTTATGATTGGCCTGCCTGGTGAAACAGATGTCGATGTGATTGGCATTGCCGAAACGATTCGTTGGCTGCGTCGTGAATGTAGTGCACAGGGTCGCAAACGATTAGACTTTAACATTACGATTTCTAATTTCACGCCGAAACCGCACACCCCCTTTCAATGGCATTCGGTTTCGACCAGCGAATTTCAACGCAAGCAAGCGTTGCTGCGGGCTGAGTTTCGTACCCTGAAAGGCGTTAAGGTGAACTTCACCGACGTGCGCATTTCAGCAATGGAAGATTTTGTAGGGCGGGGCGATCGCAGATTATCCTCTGTCATTCGTCGCGCTTGGGAATTGGGTGCTGGCATGGATGCGTGGTGGGAGAGTTTAGACACTGCCCATAGCGCTTGGACGCAAGCCATTGCAGAATCTGACCTGAGTTGGAAATACCGCCAAGTTGAAAACGGCGAATGGAACATCATGGATCACTCAGACATGGATGTTCGCCTCGACGCGCCGCTGCCTTGGGATCACCTCGACACGGGCATCGATAAGGGCTGGCTGCAAGCAGATCTGCGGCGTGCCCTAGAAGCCGCAACGGTTCCCGATTGTTCCTTTGATGGTTGTTCACACTGCGGCGTGTGCAGTACCGACTTTGGCCACAATATTGTCATCCAACCGCCCGAGATCCCATCCTTTGTCGGCGAGTTTGTTCCCAACCAAAATCGTGTGCAGCGTCTGCGGGTCTGGTTTGGCAAGCTAGGTGATATGGCTTTAGTGAGCCACCTGGACTTGATCCGCCTGTTTGACCGCGTGGTGCGACGGGCTCAAATTCCCATTGCCTTTACAGGTGGGTTTCATCCTGGCCCCCGGATTTCTCCTGCAAGTGCGCTGGCCCTTGGTACCACTAGTTCTGGTGAAATCATCGATTTTGAGTTGACACAATCCTTGGATCCAGATGTGTTTCAATCCCTATTGGTGCAGAATCTACCAGAGATGATTCCCATCTACTCGGTTAAGGAAGTGCCCCTCTGCGAACCATCGGCCACTCAAGCGGTGTCACGTGCTGAATATCGCTTAACCCTAACCCTTGAATCATCCACCGCAACTGAAAACTGGGCAGGTTGGGTAGAGGCTGTTTTGGCTCAGCCAGAATTTTGGTTTGAGCAAACGGCTAAGGGCGGCAAAACGAAATCGATTAATCTTCGCGATCGCCTTTATGAACTGGAGGTGATGACCTCCACTCCCCATGCTATCGTGCGCTATGTGGGAAGTTGCAGTAATGATGGCACACTGTTGCGTCCTGAGCATGTCGTATGGATGCTTGAAGCGGTTTCAGGACAGTCAATTCAATTGCAAAAGATTCACCGTGATCGCCTTATTACGGGAGAATCCTAACCCTTCATCCAATAACAGCGAAAACTCTGCCCCATCTGGGCCGTTTACCAATACTTTCGTGGACTAAACATCGCGAGCAGCCAGCTTTGCAATCCACATATCGGCAGGACCGCCACAGTAATACTCGATTTCCAGAATTTCGTAGGCCTGATCCCCTGCCTCATCCTTAATTAAGATGCGATCGCCTGCTTTCAACCCAGCCCGTTGAGAGGTCATCACAAAGAGCTTCAAATCTTCATTAAGAGGCTCAATCACAAACTCCTGACCCAAAGACTGCTGATGGTACAGGTGAGTTTT
>DATNQK010000607.1:0-8693 GCA_036704065.1 Stenomitos sp. | reverse complement strand
AAAGTGGTCGATCTATTTTATTGCTGGGTCGGCCTGGGGTAGGTAAAACCACAGCCCTACGCGAAATTGCGCGGGTGCTGGCCGATGATTTCAGCAAGCGGGTTGTGATTATCGATACCTCCAATGAAATTGCTGGAGATGGCGATGTGCCCCATCCTGCCATTGGTCGCGCACGCCGGATGCAGGTGGCACGTCCTGAACTGCAACACCAAGTCATGATTGAGGCAGTAGAAAACCACATGCCAGAGGTCATTGTCATTGATGAAATTGGCACCGAACTGGAGGCGATCGCAGCGAGAACCATTGCAGAACGTGGCGTCCAACTGATTGGTACCGCCCATGGCAATCGCATCGAAAACCTGATGAAAAATCCGACCCTTTCCGATTTAGTGGGAGGCATTCAGTCAGTTACCTTAGGGGATGATGAAGCCAGACGGCGTGGCACCCAAAAAAGCATCCTTGAGCGCAAAGCACCGCCCACCTTCGAAATTGCGATCGAAATGCTAGAACGCCAGCGATGGATTGTCCATGAAGATGTGGCTACTACAGTCGATGCCCTATTACGCGGTCGAGTCCCTCATCCCCAAGAGCGCATGGTTAGCGAAACAGGGGAGGTAAAAATTGCCCAACCCCAACCCTCTGTGGAACCGCCTAATGAACTTGAAGCCCTCCGCTTAGCTAAGTCTGGCTGGGGCGGTGCAGGACAAATGCGTCCCTTACCACCCCTTACCCTCGATTCACCTGAGCGCAAAGACTTTCAGACGCTACTAGACGAGTCCTTCCGCCATCAAGACACCCTCATTCCCGACCTAGAACGTCGCGTTGGCCCCAACGGGGAAGACCTCCCGCTTTATGTCTACCCTTACGCGGTCAGTCGTTCCCAAATTGAACAGGTCATTCATACCCTAAAACTGCCCATTGTGCTGACCAAAGATATTGACCATGCTGATGTCGTCTTTGCCCTGCGATCGCACATCAAAAATCATGGAAAGCTCAAACAAATTGCGCGAATCAAACAAGTGCCCATCGTCAGCATCAAATCCAACTCCATTCCTCAAATTGCAAGAGGACTGCGCCGTCTCCTAAACATGGAAGACGCTGAGTCGGAACTAATGGATTTAAACCTATTTTCCGCCGGACGCAACGACGATGAAATCGAAGCTTTAGAGGAAGCCCGCTTAGCTGTAGAGCAAATTGTGATTCCAAAAGGACAGCCCGTGGAATTACTACCACGACCTGCCAACGTCCGTAAAATGCAACACGAGCTAATCGAGCATTATCGATTGAACTCTCAGAGCTTTGGGGAAGAACCCAATCGCCGCCTACGGATTTATCCAGCCTAAGTTATCGAAGGAAAGGCATGCAGCACTACCCTTAAAAGAAGCCAGGGCTAGCAAGAGTAACCGCAAATAGCAGAATCGCCCAAATATCTGAATTTTCTGTCCCCTTTTTAAGAAACCAAAAGGCCAAATAAAAACTACTGGCACCAAAAGGGAAGTCTAGCGCAGTTGCCAACCAAGGATTGTTGGTTGCAGCATAGATGAACGAAAGAATGCCATAGTTTCCATGTGGGATAGCATTCCCCAACCAGAAGTCGAGATAAAGGTCTAACTGTAACCCAAATACACTGATTAAGATAAACCGATGAATCGTAGACAATGAGCGATAGGTCTGCTTCCAGTCAAGGAAATCGGACAGTAAGCTTTTTTGCTTTTTCATAACATGTACATCTTTAGGCATTGTCTACAATCAAGGTCCAGCACTGCTTGCCACCTTGAGCAAGCAATATGATACCCTTTCATCCGTTGCTTGAGGCTGTGTTTCCCCTTTGAAGGACGCTCAGTTCTAAACCTTGCTGCTGCACAACCAATTTGGCCTTTGCAATCCATGAATCAGGTGTGAACATTGATTCAGTCCAAACCCACAAACCTCAAAGCCGATTGTCCCAGTCTTCCCTATTTCTGCGCAACTCTACTCACCTGTTGTAGAAGATTTTCTGCGCCCAGGTGAAGCACATTTCAAGACGAGAGTCAAAGGGAGATAAAACATAGTTAATGAGGAAACAAGAGCAAAAAATCACACGTATATTAATTACTCATAAAAATCCACTTAAAAAGCAGAAATTATATCCCGTTTTTAATTCAAAATCCTTCATGAATATCATAGTTTTTTTCAAAAGAAAATCCTCAAACTCTATGCACCTTTTGGAGATTTTCTTCTAAAACAGTAAAAAAGTTATAAAGCTTCGGTAGAACCGACCTCCTAATAAGACTAAAATGGGACACAAGTCCTACGGGACAGGTGTCAGGAGGTAAGTCAATGAAGTCTATATTCTTTAAACCTTTGATTTGGTCTACAGTTGCTACACTATCTGCATTAAGTGCAGTACCAGGACACGCTATAGAAAATAATGAGGATTCTAATCCCTCCTCAACAACATCCTCTCTTAATTCCACCATTCAGAATATTCAAACTACACCTAACACTGAATCATCTGCATCTTTAACAGTTGCCCAAGCGGCTCCATCCCCCTCCCTAGCAACTTCCGTCACACCACCCAGCCAAGCAACATCGCCTGATGTCGTAAGTTCCTTAGAAGCGATTAAGTCAGAGCAAAACACCCTGGGACAAGTCACTTCTGTTTCTCAATTGTCAGATGTACAGCCCACCGATTGGGCATTTCAAGCATTGCAATCGTTGGTCGAGCGCTACGGTTGTATTGCAGGCTATCCAGACGGTACTTTTCGGGGCAATCGTGCTGCAACCCGTTATGAGTTAGCCGCAGCACTCAACGCCTGCTTAGACCAAATTAGCGATCGCTTTGCCACCAAAGAAGACCTCGAAACCATCAAAGCGCTGCAAGAAGAATTTAAAGCTGAACTGGCAACCCTAAAAGGCCGTGTTGATGGTCTAGAAGCTAGAACAGCAACCTTAGAAGCACAACAATTTTCCACCACCACCAAACTCACTGGATTAGCGGTGTTCACAGGCCAGTATGGCACCGTCGCTGGCACAGGCCAGTATGTCAATCCCATCCCTGGCAGCAGCAACTTCCCCGACACACGGGCCTCAGCCATTGCCTCAGTTCAGCTCAGCTTCAATACCAGCTTCAGCGGTAGCGACCTACTACAAACCACCTTGTTTGTAGGCAATGGCGGACAAGACTTCTTCAGCACGGCCAACATTGGTAGTAGTCCTACAAACCCAGGACTGCAATCATTCTTTAACCCCAGCCAATACTATTGGTCTGGGTACCCCAGCACAGCAGGGCTATATCGGCTCGCCTATACCTTTAAGCCCACTAAAAATTTAGCCGTTACTGTTGGTCCTTTGTTTTACGCGACCGATATCATCGACCTTAATAGCTACACCAATCCATTCACAGGCTTCAGTTCTTGGCTATTTGTCAATAACCCCCTGATTAATCCCTATGAACTGAACTTCAAAGGGGGTGCAGGTGCTGGCATCAATTGGCAAATTGGTGGTGGTCCCTTTGCGTTTCGTGCCGTGTATATTGCGGCTAGTCCTTTCAACGCCGTGGCCAACCAATTTGGCGGGGGTCTATTTGGCGACCCTTACCAAGGCAGCTTAGAGCTTGAATACGCGAAAAAGTTTGGCAAGGACAATAAAAATAACTTTGCCGTACGACTGCAATACACCAACTCCGCCACTTCTAACATTGCTCAAAATGCTGGAGGGATTAACGCGGAGTTAAGCCTCGGTCGATTGGGCCTGTTTGGGCGGTACGGTATTGCAGCTGTTCGTAGCTATGGCGGTGCAACACCCCTTCCATACGACAACCTTGGATTAGGGGTTAATAAGAACTTCACAGCCCAAACCTGGATGGCCGGAATTGCCTACAAGGATCTTTTGGTACCTGGCTCTATGTTGGGTGGAGCAGTCGGTCAACCCTTCCTTAATAACCTTCGTTCTGTCAAGGGCATTGGAATTAACAATGAGAATCAGTTCAACATTGAGGCATTCTACCGTTTACCTGTAAGCGACAATATTGCCATTACACCAATTGTGATGGCGACCTTTAACACAAACAACAGCACTCTCAATCAAACCCTCTGGCAAGGCTTAGTGCGAGCTACATTCTCTTTCTAAGAGTTTGGAGCACAGACGCACAGATCTGTTATCGGTGCTTTACCCACGTGCTAGAAGATTGGGCCTGAATCCTAACCTCAGCATTCAACCCCTCTAGAAAGTAATTGCCACCCTAATTTACTCAGGGTGGCAATTATTCTTCTTGCACTATCAAGGTTCTTGAGACAGCACTACTCAGCAGTCCAAGGACATGCCTATGGGTTACTTGCGTTTAAGGGCTCGCCATAACTCTAGGATCTGGCAGGGAACAATGTTTGACAGTTCCATAACCGATTGCGAAAAGTATCTCACATGAACTGCTAGTACACGCCTATAGACTGAATCAATAAGCCAAAAGCCCCTGGCTCAAAATGTGGATTGAGCATCCCATCATACTCAAACTTACTGAGCATTAACTGCAAAGAGCGGATGCAATCTGTCTTTAAGGGGGAAGCATTTTTAACTGTTTTTGCCCTAAACACGGGAACGAGAGTAGCAAAGGGAATCTGCACGGTTGTCCATGCACCTTTCGAAGTATCGAAAGTATGAGCATACGCTACGCTATCCCAACTATTGTCGTCGCGAATCAAGAACTTATATCGGTTTCCATCGCCTTTAACACGCAGTTCAAGCCCCCTATATTGGGATAAATTCAAAGGGGGTTCAAAGTTCCGTGTCCGCACAGAAGTAAACCCACCCGAGTTCGCAGTAGAAACAACACCCGAAAATAAAGCACCCTGAGCCTCGGGGTAAAGACTGCTGGCACTGACACCTCCCATCACCACATCGTCTAAAGCTCCCCAAATTTGCTGCAAGGGGACAGATCCATTGCGAAAGTCAAAAATGACACCAGCCTCAGGGGTAGGTGGGGGAGGCGAACCTGCAAACATCTTTTGTACCGTGCTGAAGATGGGAATGGATTCAAAATAAACGAGTGTCTGGACAAACCGACTGAGGTCCCACATCACTTGACCTCCTTTACTTGTGTCCTAAAAACGATGATTTAGATTGGCCTGACTGTACTATAACGTAGGACCCATATCAGCGTGGGGACATCGATTAGATGGTGGCCCTAGCTTACCAAACTGCATTTAGGAACGATGGAATAAATACGCCAACGGGCCTCAATGGGGTTATGTCTTTTATGAATGGATTTGTCCTAAATTTGGGTATACAACATATAGACAAACCTGTGCGAGAGAGCAGGTATCGATAACACCGACTGACTTATCTATTCGCGACTTCGGCACGGAATACGTTGCTGCACTATGCTCTGTCCTATTGCCATTGAAAACATTCAGTCGGATATGTTGCTGCACACTGCTTTAAAACTCGCGTTGAAGTCGCCGCACTCACCTGATGTAGATTGGCAGCCGGTATTCCACACGGCGAAGGATCGAGACTGGCAAATTCTTCTGAGCGATCTTGAACTGCACCGTTTACAACCCCTGATGTTCTATGCCTTCAAACTGCATGGCTGTGTGAGAGACATGCCAAAGTTTGTGTTGCAGAAACTGATGGCTGCTTATTTCTTTTCGCTACAGCGCAATACGATTTTATTTCAGTCACTGACAACTGCACTCGAACCCATATACGAGATGAGCATATACCCTGTGCTCTGGAAGGGTGTTGTTTTAGCTGACCAACTCTACCCAAATGTTGCGACTCGGATGATTGGTGACATTGATTGGGCGATCGCACCCTATGAATTAACCAGTACCTGCAACGTGCTGGAGCGGCTGGGGTTTACCTGTCAAGCAAGCATGACGACATCGGATGCGGTGTACTACAAAAGCCCGGATCAGATCCTCCTTGATATTCATCACCGGGTGCGTCTATTTGAAGGAAAAGAACATCTGCAAATTACGCAAACGATTCAGCCCCATTCCAAAATTTTGCCTGAGTTGCATATTCTAGAAGCGAATGCCATGTTAGTGCACCTCACCGTGCACCTATTGGGGCATCGTTCCGAAAAGGGATTGCTATTATTTTGGATTCTGGATTTTGTGTTTCTGCTGCGTAAATGGGGCCATCACCTCGACTGGGACATCCTTAATGCACTAATCCCAGATTCAGCCACTTGGCAATTCCTCGGCGAACTATTGCATTTTCTTCAGGTTGAGCTAGAGGAACCGTTGCCTTCTATGTTCCATCCTTTAGTTCGGGCTCATCGTCCCTTAACCTTAGCAGCCATTACCCGACAGTGCCGATTAGCCCCGTGGGGACTCCCGCGACCGAAAGGCTGGTTTAAGTTAGCCGCATGTCGCGTAGGTCTACAAACACACAAGCATCGGTATCCACAATTTAGCGATCTTTTACTTTGGATGACCGATCTCAAGTGGGAAACAGGACGACTACAATCCGCACTGAGCGAACATTAACCATAGACATAGATAAAAAACCTAGGTGGGCAATGATACTGAACTGAATCTACAGATAGAGCAACACAATTGCCACCAATGACAGACACCTGCCTCAACATTTTCGTCATCTTCTCATAGGCAAGGGTACGGTCAAACTTAGTGCCGAATAAAGCAGCAACGGCACCATGATCGTCACTTGAACCTGTAAGCCCGCATAAACAACACAAGCTCATCCAAACAAGGGGGTGGCACCATCCAGAAGACCAGCCACAGCTTACAACTAACCTCCCCGCCAAGCAGAGAACCTTCCCATGCCACAATGAGACGGTAGCGTAGCATCGGGCTTAGAGTATTGAGCGTGGGAATGCAAGAGTTAGAGATAGATGATCGCGAGTTCCGATGCTGGGTAGCAGAGCGCATTCAAGCCTTACCACAGCAAAGAGTCACGTTTGCTCAGTTTATGGACTGGGTTTTATATACACCCCAGATGGGCTACTACGCAGCCAACCGTCAAAAAATTGGGGCTGGGGGCGATTTTGTCACCTCTTCTCATTTGGGTGCTGATTTTGGTGAGTTGCTGGCAGAGCAGTTTTTAGACCTTTGGCAGTCGTTAGGCGAGCCTGACGGTTTTCAGGTTGTCGAAATGGGAGCAGGGCAGGGTTTAATTGCGGAGGATGTGCTGAAGTATGTGCGATCGCGCACAACTGAGCCCCTCTACGCTGCATTTTGGCAGGCGCTGAAATACGCGATTATTGAGCAATCCCCTAGCTTTTTGCAAGAGCAGCGTCTGCGACTGAAACCCTTAGCAGACGAGCATAAATTAAGCTGGTGTACTTGGTCTGACATTCCCAATCACAGCGTTGTGGAATGTTTTTTCTCGAATGAACTGGTGGATGCCTTTCCGGTGCATCGGTTTGAGGTTCGCTCTGGGCAATTGCAAGAGATTTATGTTGGAGTTGACGCGTCTCTCCAGTTTTCTGAAATCGTGGCCGAGCCTTCAACCCCTGACTTAAATGCGTACCTTGAGACGTTGCACATTGATCTATCGGGCTATGCAGAGGGGTACCGTAGCGAAATTAATTTGGCAGCACTCGATTGGTTAGCACGCGTGAGTCAAAAACTCACCCAAGGGTATGTACTCACAATCGATTATGGTCACACCGCAACCCAGTATTACAGTCCCCAACGTCATCAGGGTACGCTTCAGTGCTACTACCAACAAGCCCACCATGACGATCCTTACTGGGCCATTGGACATCAAGACATTACAGCCCACGCAAATTTCACAGCGCTACAACACTTTGGAGCAAAACAAGATCTAACGACGTTGGGCTACACGCAACAAGGACTTTTCTTAATGGCGTTGGGATTGGGCGATCGCCTTAAAGCCAATGCAGCCAAGCTCGATCAAAACGTGATGGATCTCCTCCAGCGCCGCGAAGCCTTACATGCATTAGCCAACCCGATGGGACTCGGAAATTTTGGCGTGTTGCTGCAAGGCAAACTGCCTCTTGCCGCAGCGACACGCTATAGCTTTAAGGGGTTTAGAGACATGGTCTAGAAGTTATGCAGCCTTGAGGTCGAGCAATGGGTGCGAGGGCTCAGCAGGGAGTTCCGGTGCAGCGTCACACAGTTCTTGCCACGCATCTGCCACCACTTCACTTAACCACTGACGAGTCATGGAATCCAAATCTTGGTCGTCCTCAAGGACTAAACTGGTTAAGTCGGCTAAAGTCTGTCCTTGGCTACGCGCATTACAGATAACCTCTGCAATCGCTGCAGCAACCAGTTCTTCAGTACTGGCCTGCGAACTACCATTGATATCATCCCAAACGTTAGGATGATTCATGATCCCCCCCCTTTCGTATCAAATTTGCTGAAGAAATAAAAGAACTGCACCCGGAAGTTTAACCTATTTTTAAAGCTTTTCTCCCATCCGCGGCCAAAATGCAAGAAATTTTTTATGTTGAAGTCCCTACACCGGATGTAGACTGCGTCAAACTCTGGCTAACAGACCATTTCGAACCCCTCGTCGGCACCAAAGTTACGACGGCCTCTGGCTGCATGGTTAAGACGCAGGACCAAGGTGAATGGTCAATCTTTGTATGGTCCGCATTACGCACCACTTACTTAAAGGTGTTTCGGTGGAGCGAGCAGGCGAGTGCCAAGGAAAAAGCCTTTATCGCTCAGCTAAAGCAAGATTTGCACCGAGCCTTTCCCCCTCGTTTTCCGGAACCTCCT
>DATNQK010000606.1:0-2782 GCA_036704065.1 Stenomitos sp. | reverse complement strand
TAACGGTACGTCTACCCCGTGACGAGCGGCAACACACCGACGAATATGGGGGGGAATCGGAGGTAAAAAGGCTCTGGAACCATTGCCAACCGGAGTTTCATACTTGCAAACCTTACCCTTCGAATCCACTCTGGGTTGATTCAGCTTTGCCTGCCAGCAAGATCCGTCTTCGTTCAGCAGTAGTGCGGCTGCCAGTGCGATCGATCGCTTGTTGACCCAAAAGCGGGTGTATTTCCAGTTCAGTGCATCGTGGATCGGGGTTTCCAAAACTTCCCCGTTGCCATAGGTGACATCAGGAACGACCTTGACTGATGACGTAAATAGGAATGGATCGATTGCGCTGTCCTGAATGAACTCCTGGGCGATCGCGCTGCTGAACTGTTCTAGGGAAAGGAATGGTTGTGGCTTTGTAGTAATGCCTGCTGCTTCATATCCTTTTGGTAGTGATGAATTTTGAGATACAAAACCGTGTAAGAACGAGGATTGTCTCGCCCAAGTCAATGAGATATTCATAGTGATAGTGGTTTGTTTGGTGTACTTCTTACTCCGTGGCATCAAGGTGCATTGATGAAGGGGAGCCCCGCCAGACTTGAGCAAAGAAGACAGCAAAAATTAACGCACTGTCCGAACAGTATGCTATCTTTGTCTCAAGCTTTTGTCTCAAGCTTTTATCTCAAGCTTTTGTCTCAAGCTTTTGTCTGGTCTGGTCTGGTCTGGTCTGGTCTGGTCTGGTCTTGATTTGATTTGACTTGACTTATCTCAAGTTGGCTTGTCCTGTCTCAAGTTGACTTTCCTCAAGTTGGCTGGTTCGTTCTAGTTGGCGGATTCTAGTTGGCGGGTTCTAAGTTAGTGGGTTCTTTTTAAGTGGCTCTCAATTTAGTGGCTCTCAAATTAGCGAGTTCTAATTAGCGGATCTCCAATTAAAGGGTTCTAATTTAGAGGCTAGGTTAGGCTTGCTAAAAGTACTTCTTATCTCAATCAGGTTAGGTACTTCTTAATCAAGTTGGGTTCTTAATCGGGTTGGATTTAAGTACGTTTGATCTCGATTTGGGGTATTTTTTCTGAAAATCCCCGTTGCTGAAAGAGTGGTATTTTTCAGCGTTTGCCCCTCAGGGGTACTTATGAAAAACCAAATAGACTGTTAGTTTTGAAAACCGCTGTAGAGATTGCACCCTCCTGGCAGCGGTTTTTGACTTTCTGTTACTGTTTCTTGTTTGTATAAGCATTGGATTGTTGTTTTCACCTCCTCAACTAAGGGGACAAACTTGGATCTTAAGTAACGCTTGCCAGATAAGGTTAAGTCGCTACTAATGTGCAAAGTAATGTGCAAAGTATATATCCGATCGGCTATTGAGAGAAAATTCCTCTGAAATTTTTATCTAATTATTTAACACGAATTGGGAATAGGGCAATGATTCGTGTAAAAATGAATCATATACCATAAAAGAGTATAAATATTTATCAAATTTGCTAATCAATAAACCGTTGTTTGATTAGATGCAAGAATTCACCCTCTCGCTCTGTCAGATGAACGGTTGCATCAATTGAAACTCAGTAAACCAACTCTTTTTATCGTTGCTTCTATCGGTCTTTTGTCCTGTTTCCGAACTGGATTTGCAGTAGTTTTCCAGGAGACTAAATCAGTACCTATCGCTGAGATAATTTTTTACCTAAACGCAATTGCTATAGTAGTCTCCAAAATCCTACAAGTTTGTTGTATCAGTAATTAGATCTATTCGTTTTCAGGTTCTAAATTTGTTGATGCAACGTATTTAAATACAGTTATTCTGATTCTTGCTAATTTACTTTTTGTTTTAAAAAGTTTTCAAGTATATAAACAAATCTATCTTTTTATTGATCACTTTTAATTACTTTCAAACGAGTTGTTTTAATTAATTTTAAATTTTGCTAATTGTACCTCCATAATTATTTGGCTTATACATAATCCTTGTAAACAAGTAGAATAACTGAGCCTAGATATCTCTAACCAATAGCTTTGTATCTGCATTCAAGATATCTACAACTCTAGATATCTAGATACCTTTAAATTAAGAGATCTATATCTCTAGAAATCATTTCCTATAACCTGTAGTCTTAACAGTATTGAAATTAAAGTTCAATCATGCGAACTTGCTCATGCATTTCTCTATCTGGTGGACAAGGAAAAACAACCACAATCTTTTTCACCTCACTCTTGCTGGCTCAACAAGGTAAACGAGTACTGGCGATCGATTCTGACCCTCAAGCAAACCTCACCTTCTACCTCAACTACGAAGTTCAGCCTAACCAGCCGAGCTTATTAGAGGTATTAACTGGGCAAGTCACAACGGAGGATGGAATTTACGAAACAGGTTACGAGAATTTATTTCTCATCCCTGCCGATCGCGGATTGTTTAAAGTTTCAGACTACCTTAGCAGCAGTGGCACCGGGGCTTTCATTCTTAAACTGCGACTTAAATCCATTGCCAACCTGTTCGACTATGTTCTCATCGATGTTCAACCTTCCCGCTCACAGCTTTGCCTTACAGCAGTTGGAGCTTCAGATTGCGTCCTCATTCCTGTAGAAGCCAATGTCAAAGGTATGAATAGCCTAATTGATACCCTCGACTTTCTCCAGGAACAGTCAAACCTGATGGCGTTTACCGGAAAAATTATGGGAATAGTTCCTTTCCGCGATCGCTGGGTAGGCAACACCCAAACCTTGGAAGGACGGCAAAACATTGAGGCAATGAAGGAATTTGCTGGAGACCACGCATTTGTGGAAGGCAAGCAACTATGCATG
>DATNQK010000605.1:0-5759 GCA_036704065.1 Stenomitos sp. | reverse complement strand
AAAGCGATAGGCCACTCGCTTTCAGCTTGTCTTTGACCTCATCCCAAAGGGCAGCCTTCGTGAGCGATCGCTCAACCAGCTCGTCTAAATTGCCTTTATATCCATTAATACGAGCACCGAAGGCAATGTTTTCATAGATAGATTTCGGAAACGGGTTAGGTTTTTGGAAGACCATCCCAATGCGGCGACGCACCACCACTGGATCGACCCGCTTATCGTAGAGATTCGTGTTGTGAAATAATACATTCCCCTCAACTCGCGCCCCAGGAATGAGATCATTCATGCGGTTAAAACACCGCAGCACCGTACTTTTACCGCATCCTGAAGGACCAATCAACGCCGTAATCTTATGCTTGGGGATGTCTAAGAAGACATTTTTAACCGCAACCGTAGGGCCATAGAAAACGGAAAGGTTCTCTGCTCGCAACGCATACTCAGTATCAGTGGACGAAGCGGAAGAGGAAATTGCACTCATAAAAAAATTTAGCCCGACTCTACTTAGGTCTCAGGTGAAAGCAGCGTTACAACCAAACTAGGGTGCCCCTCGGTAGCAACCTGGGCTGCACCTTAATACACCGCGTTGCTCAATTATCCCCCAAGGCCGCCAATACAGTTGCTGACGAATTCGCTGAATTGCAATGGCCTCAAAAGCAACTCAACCATTATATTGAGACCGTTGATCCAAACTCAGCGATCAATTCTAAAAAATATACGGATTGGTTAAAGAAGAGGTTAAGGGCGCGAGTAAAAGTGCTTCCAGCGCATCGGTTGTTTTGGCACCTCCTCAAGCATAAGTCTTGTTCTTTTGCTTTAATGTCCAAGGCTCACCTTAAAGCTGCAAACCTGTCAACCTGTAAGGATTAAACCGACCTTTGCAGTTTCGTTGTCGATAATAGATTGTAGATTTGATTTAAGTCTGTCAGGAATTGCAGAAGTTGCCTTAACCTATTCTTTACCAAACATCTGTATGCTTTTTTACCAGCGGCTAGTAAGATAGCGTTGCCGTCCTATTAAAGAGAAATCAGAAAACTGATGCTTCTGCGTTCAAAAGCAATTTCTTGGGCTATCGCAGCCTCTGCCACGGCACTCACTGTTGGCTTAGTCTCATGCCAAGGTCAAACCGAAAATTCTTCTAACCCTTCGGGAGCGGCTTCAACCTCTCCATCTGCATCTCCCGTTGTGAGTGAAGCAGTCACCTTAAGCGGTGCGGGTGCTTCTTTCCCTGCACCTCTGTATCAACGGTGGTTTGCAGACTTTAACCAGACCAATCCTTCGGTCACGGTTAGCTATCAATCTGTCGGTAGTGGTGCTGGCGTTAAGCAATTTACAGCAGGCACCGTTGATTTTGGCGCTAGCGATGTCGCCATGAAAGATGACGAAATTAAGAGCGTGTCTAAAGGCGTGGTCATGCTGCCGATGACCGCAGGATCGATTGTCGTCGCCTACAACTTACCCGATCTGAAAACACCCTTGAAGTTATCGCGCCAAGCCTACAGCGATATCTTCTTAGGTAAAATTAAGAAGTGGAATGATCCGGCGATCGCAAAAGCCAACGCTGATGCAAAATTGCCTGACCTACCTATTAATGTGGTGTATCGTTCGGACGGTAGCGGCACAACTGCTGTATTTACGAAGTTCTTAAGTGCAGTCAGCAGCGAGTTTAAGACCAAAGTCGGAGATGGCAAAACGGTCAACTGGCCCTCGGGAACGGGTGCCAAAGGCAATGAAGGCATTACGGCTCAAGTTCAGCAAAATAAAGGGTCGATTGGATACGTCGAGTACGGCTACGCCAAGCAAAACGGCCTCCAGGTTGCTTCCCTCGAAAACAAGGCCGGAACGTTTGTAGAGCCTTCGGATGCTTCAGCCCAAGCCACCTTGGCTGGGGTAAAGCTGCCAGACAACTTACGGGCGTTTATTACCGATCCTGAAGGTAAAGATGCGTATCCTATCGTGACCTATACCTGGCTACTAGCCTACAAGTCCTACGCTGATCCGAACAAAGTGAAGGCCCTGAAAGCCATTGTGGATTATGGTCTTACGGAAGGGCAGAAGGTTAGCTCTGAACTGGGTTATGTGCCGTTGCCAGCGGATGTGGTGACCAAAGTTAAGGCTGCTGCCGCAACGATTAAGTAAGTTTCAGTGAGGTATTGGGGCTAAAATTTCACTATAAGCAAGCTTTAGCCCCAAGCTCCACAGTCGAGGTCAGCCGTTGTTCCAAGCCTGTTTTTGGGCCCTGCATAGCTTTCGTTAGCGTCCTTATTTGCCGCTGCATTGAGATCAGTCTTCTATCCTCAGTACTGAGTTTTATGCCCTCGCAATTGGCACCCTCCCATAGCTTAATTCAACGCAAATCCAGCACTGGACAACTTCTAGACAAAGCCTTTATTTGGACGACTCGGATCTGTGCCTTTGCGATCGCTGGGGTACTGGTTCTAATCGCAATTCAGGTTGGCAATGAAGCCATCCCTGCCCTAAAAACATTTGGGTTGGGGTTTATCTTTCAGCAAAATTGGGATCCGGTCAAAGACAGTTATGGGGTCTTGCCGATGATCTACGGCACGATGATGACCTCGTTTATCGCACTGTTGTTAGCGATTCCCATTGGCGTCAGCTCCGCCATTTTTTTGAGCGAAGATTTTTTGCCGCTCTCTATTCGCACCGTTCTGGTGTTTTTAGTGGAACTGCTTGCAGCTATCCCTAGCGTCGTATACGGGCTCTGGGGCATTTTTGTGCTCATTCCCCTAATTCGACCGCTAGGCGAATGGTTCCACGAGCATTTAAGTTGGGTTCCGCTCTTTAGCACCAGTCCCTCTGGCCCAGGGCTACTGCCTGCGGCCCTAGTGGTCACAATTATGATTTTGCCAACCATCACTGCAATTTCGCGGGATGCCCTTACAGCATTGCCACCCGAATTGCGACAAGCCTCCATTGGCTTGGGTGGTACACGCTGGGAAACGATTTTGCATGTCCTATTGCCTGCGGCGTTTTCAGGCATTGTCGGTGCCATTATGTTGGCGTTGGGCCGTGCGATGGGAGAAACGATGGCGGTCACAATGCTGATTGGCAATTCCAATAGCGTCAACTTTTCATTGTTTGCACCTGGCAATACCATTGCGTCCCTGCTGGCCAATCAGTTTGCGGAAGCCAGCGGATTACAAGTTTCTGCCCTCATGTATGCAGGGTTGATTTTGTTTATTCTGACATTGGTGGTCAATGTCCTGGCTCAGTGGATTGTGATGAAGGTGCAAAAGTTTTAGCGCTCCTTTGTTGAATCGGCTTATTCCCTTAGTAAGGTTATGACCTCAGCACTCTTCCTTGGTTCCCCTCTATGGATCTGACCCGAAAATCTTCAGACTGGCGATCGCTGTTCAACACCGCCATGACTGTTGTGGCGGGAGCCTTTGTGGTCATTGCCCTGATTCCGCTTTTGGCTGTGCTCTCTTATGTGGCTATCCGTGGGCTGAGCCGATTAAATTTAGAGCTACTCACCAAACTACCACCGCCGCCGATGGTACCGGGTGGCGGGATTGCCAATGCCATTGTGGGCACTTTGATTATGGTGGGCTTAGCGGCACTCATTAGCGTACCTATTGGGGTTGCGGCTGCGATTTTCTTGGCGGAATTTAGCCGACCTGCAACTGCGCGCTGGATTCGCTTTGCTACCAATGTGTTAAATGGCGTGCCTTCTATTATTTTGGGGGTTTTCGCCTATGCGGCTCTTGTGGTGACTACGAAGACTTTTTCGGCCTATGCAGGGGCTGTGGCCCTTTCTATTTTGATGCTGCCGACGATTATTCGCACCACGGACGAAGCACTCAAAATTGTACCGCAGGAGATTCGCTGGGCTGCGTTGGGCATTGGTGCAGCTAAGTATCAAACGGTGATGCAGGTGGTTATTCCGGCGGCTTTGCCCACGATTATCACTGGGGTAACGTTGGCGATCGCCCGTGCGGCTGGCGAAACTGCACCGCTCATTTTCACTGCTTTATTTACCCAGTTCTGGCCCAATAGTTTGACACAACCTACACCTTCTTTAGCGGTGTTAGTGTTCAACTTTGCGACGGTTCCTTTCAAAAATCAGCAAGAGCTTGCATGGGCTGCCTCGCTCATTTTGGTGTTGTTGGTGTTGCTGACTAGTATTGTGTCTCGTTTGGCGCTACGCCGCAAAACTTACTAACCTCTTTTTATGCGTCACTATTCCGTTCAAGCAGACTCTCTCATTAACAGTCAGGCAGAGGAAACGGTTTTAGAAGCAGTTAATGCCAATATCTACTACGGCAATTTTTTAGCACTTCAAGATGTGTCGATAAAAATTGCACGTCATCAGATTACTGCTTTCATTGGCCCTTCGGGATGTGGCAAAAGTACGCTCCTACGCTGTTTTAACCGCCTCAATGATTTAATTGAGAGTTTTCGACTGAAGGGTCAGATATACTACCACGATCAAGATCTCTACAGTCGCCATGTAGATCCGGTGCTGGTGCGTCGTCGCATTGGCATGGTGTTTCAAAAGCCAAACCCATTTCCGAAGTCTATTTATGACAATGTGGCCTATGGCCCTCGGATTAATGGTGTGAAGGGCAATTTAGATGACTTGGTGGAACAATCTCTGCGCCAAGCTGCCCTATGGGATGAGGTGAAAGACAAGCTCAAAGCGAGCGGACTGTCGCTTTCTGGTGGCCAGCAGCAGCGACTTTGTATTGCCCGCACGATCGCAGTTCAACCGGATGTGGTGTTGATGGACGAACCCTGTTCTGCGCTTGATCCGATTTCTACGCTGCGGATTGAAGAACTGATGACGGAGTTGAAGGAGAAGTTTACTATCGTCATCGTGACGCACAATATGCAGCAAGCATCGCGGGTGTCGGACAAGACTGCGTTTTTTAATGTTCAAACCAATGAGCGTGGCGGTAAGGTGGGCTATCTCGTTGAGTACGACGACACGGTTAAGGTATTTACAAACCCTCGCGAGACCTATACTCGCGACTATATTGCTGGACGGTTTGGTTAGGCCCAATTTGGGATAATGATCGCGGCAAAATATCGCTTTAAAGCTTTGATTCACAAAGCCTTATATCATAGTGGATTTTTCAGACTCCTTGAACGCAACCGATAAACGGTACGATGCCCTACCCGAACCACCCAAGGCTGTGCATCGGGCTCACGCTCATAAAGGCGATCAGTAGCTTTGATTGCTGTATCAGCTAGTTCAAAGGCTCCGGTTTCGATGTTGATCGCAACGATTTTACCGTAGTTACCTTTTTCAACTTGAGGGCGTACCTGCGATTCATAAATCTCATTGCCCAGTCGTGCAAAGTCTTCTTTGCTGTAGCGTGGCTTCGGATTAGCCATTTTATTGTCCACGGCCTGGTTTGCAATCGGCGAAACCTAGTGCTTCTGTGTCAAGAAAGCTAGCGATCGCCATTTCAATTACTGCTTCGATTGGATATTCAATTTCACTAGCACGTGCAACTAAAGCTTTTTGAATGCGCTCAGGCAAACATTCCAAAATTACCGTGGCATCTGTAGGGGAAAGTTGCTCTTGAGCTTTAGTTTGCATAGCTTCACCTTTGGGCAGGAATTTGAACGTTATAAGGTGGCTCGGTAGCTCTTAGGATGATTGCTTCTAGCTCCAATAGTAACGCAGGGTTCTGCCAATGTGGAATGAGCTGCACTGCGATGCGCACATCTTCAGATTCATATTTATCCAGCCATGCCCACAAAAAGGCTTTATGTCCACCGCTGAAGCGTCCTCTTAA
>DATNQK010000604.1:0-2379 GCA_036704065.1 Stenomitos sp. | reverse complement strand
ACTGGGATAAAAAACGTCTCGAGCAGGAACTGCAGCCTGTACTTGCCTTTCAAAAAAGGAATCCCGACGCCAGGCTTTATTGTGGGGAGTTTAGCGTCGTGCGGTGGGCTCCCAATGCCGATCGTTACTTAAGAGACAATCTGGAGATTTTCGAAAAATATGGTTGGGATTGGTCCTATCACGCTTTCCGTGAGTTTCACGGCTGGAGTCCGGAATATGATGAAACATTTTCCGACGGCCAAAGACCTAACAAGTCAGACAGTCTGACTAAACGAGGTGAGGTCTTAAAGGAATTCCTCATAAAAAATACCGATCCCTCAAAATGACGACTATGAATAAACAATCTCTCCTCCTTCTTATCTGTGGGCTCTCAATTTTTTCGGCACATTCAAGAGGGGAGTCAGAATTGGCGGCGGTGTCGCCAGCCAGCGAATTGGTTTCGAAGGCTCCAATAGGAGCCATTATTAAAAATGCTCAATTCACCTCTCGCTTCGTGGCTGGTTCTGTGGGGCAGGAGGAAGTTGTGCCGGTGCCTTTGGAAGAGTTCATTGCCTCTCCGGGTGCTGTTATCTTGGATTTTCAACCCGACTCAGGTTTTCCTGCTGCAGTGGCGACCACTGCTGAGGACGGGAGAGTTGCGACCGCTCCGGGAGTTCAATTTACCAATCCTGCGGTTCTGAGAAGTTCTTTGGGAATCATTCCGATCAAATCCGATTGGTTGCCTTCCGTAGAGGTTCAGTGGATGCCCTTTAATATACAGACGAAACTTTTCGACTCAAACGCACAAGGAAAAGGCGGGGTGTACCCAGTCGTCAATCCGGCCCGCGGGACAGAGCAAGGTTTGATCGCGGTTCCGGCGAATGTGGGGGATAGTCAGGAGTTGATTGGCGGAGCATGGTTTACCCCCAAAAAGGCCGTTGCCGGTTTTTGTTGCCTGGTCGGTAATACGACCATGGATCATACCGTCGCGGTTGCCGCCTTCGATAAGGACGGCTCGCTACTGTTTTGGTATGATATCGGAGTCCCTTCTACAGCAGCGGTGTACTATGGCATCAGGATGGGTTCTCCTGTCATAGCAAGTGTTTGGATTGGTCAGATTTATCCAATGGATGGAAGTGTAATAGAAGGCATTGGATTCCTTCCAAACTAAGATGTTTTTATTTTCAACATCAACTTCACCTGGAGGTGCGCCTCGTTTTTTGAAGCTCACAAAGCACGCATATTCTCATTAAACTATAGACCGTTAAAGCAAGATCTTATCGGAAAAATACCAGTATCTCATTCTCTAAATCATTAAAGCTTCTAGCTCATATCAACCCATGAAAATTCAATCTAACCCCATGAAACAAAATTCATTGATTGCCGCAACTTTTGCCGTAATCGCAATTCTCAGTCCTGCGAGAGCGACCCTTCTCGTTTATGAGGGATTCAATGGCTACTCAACGGGTTCGCTTGTCGGTCAAACAGCAAGTTCATCGACGATAGGACTGACCGGGAACTATCAATCTGTTGGAGGGACAAGCCTTAGCGCGGTCTCCTCAGGACTGACGCTCGGCAATCTCGTGGTGAGCGGTGGGGCTGCAAATAGCAGTTCCCAGACTGCGGCAGCGATAGGCGTTGCTTTTTCAAATTCAGTCTCTGCAACAGGAACGATTTACAGTTCTTATCTTGCGCAAATCAATACATCCCCGACATCTCCAAGCGATAGTGCGCTGTATATGGGTACTGGATCCTCACCAACAGGGACTAATGCAACCCGTACGTTTAAGTCTTACGGAGTGAGTGGTTCCGGAGCTAATACTCCAGGTATAGCCTATGGAGCGACAGATATCATGTCTCCAAGTCCAGCGCTTTCTCTTAACACCACATATGCAATCGTTGCCCGGTATACCAGGGTCGGGTCAACATTAAGTGTAGGGTCTCCAGGTGTTGCAACTCTGTGGGTTTTGACGGCTGATCAGTTCAACTACTTCTCAATCGGAGGTTTCTCCGATGCGGAGTTGGATGCCGCTACTGTTGGATCGGGCGCAACGAACGTGTACAATACACTCACGCAAACCGTGACTTCCGGAAGCTATACCTTCGACAACACGAAGGCTCTACAGTTCTCTACCACGGCAGCAAACGGAGCGAGTTCTTTCTACATGGACGAAATTCGCTGGGGGACGTCCCTTAATGATGTTCTGCCTATTCCTGAACCTCAGGTGGTGGTTTTGCTCGCAATTTCTGCAGGACTGTTGCTGGTATCGAGAAAGCGGCGCGAGGCTAAGATGGTTCCCTGACAATGTAATTGGCCTCGGAATCTCCAAAAAGCCATATCACTCGCACCGTGTCCCTTCCTAAACGAACAGCCATTTTATTCACGTCGCCAGGTGTCGC
>DATNQK010000603.1:0-1945 GCA_036704065.1 Stenomitos sp. | reverse complement strand
TAGATCTTAATGCCTATGACAATATGTCGATTCAGTTTTCGCGCGGGTGTCCATTCCAGTGTGAATTCTGCGACATTATTGTTCTCTACGGGCGAAAACCACGTACAAAAACACCTGAGCAGCTCATTGCCGAGCTGAATCGGTTGTACGACCTGGGTTGGCGGCGGACTATTTTTCTGGTTGATGATAACTTCATCGGCAACAAGCGTAATGTGAAGCTGCTCTTAAGGGCTTTAAAAGATTGGATGGCAGAGCATGAGTATCCGTTTACGTTTAATACGGAAGCGTCTGTCGATTTAGCACAAGATCCTGAACTCATGGAATTGATGGTGGAGTGTAATTTCAATGCTGTTTTTCTAGGCATTGAAACTCCCGATGAAGAGAGTCTTGCGCTAACGAAAAAGTTTCAAAATACTCGCGATCCCCTTTCTGAAGGGGTGGATGCCATTATCCGGTCAGGGTTGCGAGTGATGGCTGGATTTATCATTGGTTTTGATGGTGAAAAAAGTGGTGCAGGCGATCGCGTTGTAAAATTCGTCGAGAAAACTGCGATTCCTACGCCGCTCTTTAGTATGTTGCAAGCGCTGCCGGATACCGCGTTATGGCACCGTCTAGAAAAGGAAGGACGGCTGCGCAATGCAGAGGCCAATATTAACCAAACCACACTCATGAATTTCCAGCCCACGCGACCCATTGAAGAAATTGCACGGGAGTACGTCGCGGCCTTTAGCAAACTATACGATCCGGTTGTTTATTTGGATCGCACCTATCGACATTTCCTTAAATTGGGCGCACCACGTCATAAAACCAAGCTTAGAAAAGTCTCTTGGAAAAATATCCAAGCCTTGATCACGGTCTTTTGGCGTCAAGGGGTTGTACGCGAAACCCGATGGAAATTCTGGACCTATCTCATCGGCATTTGGCGGAACAATCCTACTGTATGGCAACACTACCTATCGGTTTGTGCCCTCAACGAACACTTTCTGGAATATCGTGAGATTGTGCAAACGCAAATTGAGGCTCAACTAGAGGCTTATCTTGCTGTGCAACACCAGTATGAACGCCAAAGTCTAGATGCGGCCTAATGCATTTCTGAACGCAAAGCCCTTTCTTGTGTATTCATCAGTTTGAAAGAATATGGTCAGCTTGGGCGATCGCCTCATTAACTGTCTTGGTGAGGCGATCGCATCAGCGGTTGCTATGTATTTGCCGCTTGTAACTGATCAGCGAGTTCTGTAATCTCCTCTCGCATGGCCAGTTGTGTGAGCCAATGAGGAGGAATGCCCGATTCTCCATAATATGCGCCTGCAACTTGACCACAAATTGCGGCGGTTGTGTCGGCATCATCTCCTAGGTTTGTGGCGGCGAGGATGGCTTGTTCATAGGTTTCTGTGGTCCAAAAACACCAAAGTGCAGCTTCGAGACTGTCGACAATGTATCCCGTACCGCGAATATCGTTGATGGGCTTGCTTTGGTACGCTCCCCGCGCAATGGATTGAATGGATTCAGATGAAACGGTTGCTGGGTCACTTCCTAACAGGATTTCGTTCTTACTAGCACCTGAGAGTGCGCGAAACAAGATATCTCCAAACAATCGGCTCCCATCAATGCATTCGGCTGCACCATGAGTAGTTCGAGAACTCTCGCCCGAAAAATGGAGAATGCGATCGCGGTCTGGGAAATAAAACATAGGGATGGGTGCAAGCCGCATCAAGCAACCATTTCCGGCAGATTTTGGATGAGTAGAACCACTAAACGGGTTGCCGGATGTTTTGTATTGATATAAGGCTTGAGTGACGGTGTTGCCAATGTCAAAACAATGGCCCGTACTACTGAGGTAACCCTGCTCGTGCCAGCTACAGTAACGGTTCATTTGATCAATTGCATCGAATGAACCCACCTGAATTAAGCTCGTGGCGAGGCACAAGGCCATGGATGTATCATC
>DATNQK010000602.1:0-6937 GCA_036704065.1 Stenomitos sp. | reverse complement strand
GTTCACGAATCACCGTTTCGGGGCTGACGTCGCGATCGCGTCCTTCACTGATGGCTGACGTTACAAAGCGTTCTACCACGCTTGCCAGGGCACCTCCTTCAGGTTTGGTGCGCGTTGCCACATTGCGCATCAACTCTGTATACAGTAGGCGCGCTTGTCCTCCCGTTGCATAGAGGCGTCGATCTGGGGTCAAGTCTGCATGGGCAGTGACTAATTTTTCCTGAAGCGCGATGGAACGGGCCAGCGTCAAGAAAAAGGTTTTACCCGATCCATAGGAACCAATTACAAATCGCAGGGCAGAACCGCCATCCGCAATGCGACGAATATCTTGCACGATGGCTTCCAGTTCACGCACCCGACCCACCTGGATTAAGGGCAAACCCATCCGGGGCACAACCCCTGCCCGTAGGGCCTGAATTACCACATCGCGCTCTTTTGGTTTAATGGTGCGAGGGGTCGTCACGACAATAGCTCCTGCAAGACAGTCGAATTCACTTCTACGGGATCGTCCCCTTCCGTTAAGGCTTCGTCACAGCACTCAAACGCGGCTTCATTAACCAGCTCCAACGCACCATCCAACAGCAGTGACAAACGTTGCGCCACTTGCAGCAATTCCTCACGCGACCAGGAGGGCTGCTGTCCTAAAACCTGCACAAAGGCACGGTGTGCCTCGTCGAGGGTGCCTCCATCGGTGGCAACGGGACGCGATGCGATCGCCTCAGATTGCGGCTCGGCAAATACCGTCTCCAACAGTTGAGCTGCTGCCACTGATTCTTGTTGTTTTGCTTGAATCAAGGAAAGATTTAGGGGAACCAAGTCAGGATTGGGCTCTGCCTCTTCTCCCTCTGGCACTTGAACCGATACCGAGGCTGCAACAGGAACAGGTTCGAGGGTTACGTTGGCCGTATCTTCAACGGGCTTAGCCTTCGGTGTCCGCTTTTTGCGGGTGCGCTTCTGACTCAGTTCGGCAACTTGAGTTTGCAGTTCTCGATTGTCGGCCTGAAGTTGGATCAGGTCAATCGCCCGATCTGTCGCCAACTGATTCAGCTCTGCCACCTGAGTTTCTAGCGCAGTACATCGGTTTAAGGCGATCGCCAAGTCCTGCTGCGCTTGGGTTAATTGTTGCTGCAATTGGGCCACATCCTCTAGAGAGGGGGCAGCGGTCGTATTCACGAGGGAGCGGCTTCGCCACCAATAAAGGCCAAGGCCAAGCATCCCTCCAATCCAAAGGTCTCGCAACATGCGGCTTCAATGGTTGGGGGCTAAGTTGAATGTCGATTTGCAACACAGAATAACGCAAACTGGGCCAATCGGCCCCCTATGATACAAGATTGACGGGCCATTAGCGCACATTGAAGGTGGCCTATTGTTTTTCTAAGGCCGAAGACACTGCCTTCAGAGGGACTCTTCCAAGCGCAATTCAAAGACACTCTGCACCCACCATTGCCTGCCCCTGTGCATCTAAAGGATAGGAACACCAATCACTCCAACTGCCCACATAAAGCTTCCCTGTCTCGATCCCAGCCACTGCCAAGGCCAATAGGTTCACACAGGCTGTCACGCCCGAACCACAGTAAGAGATCACTTCCGCTGCCGTCGCTGCCGCTGCCCAGTGCTGCCGTAATTCATCGGGCGATCGCAATTGACCTTGGGCATCCACCACTTGCGTCCACGGATAATTCATAGCCCCTGGAATATGTCCTGCCACTGGATCAATCGGCTCATGGAAGCCCAAATAGCGCTCAGACTCTCGCGCATCCACAATTAAGGTGTGCGGGTGCTGCTGCCGCGCTTGTACCCCTAAAATATCCACGACCATCTCAGATTGGAGTTGAGGCATCAATTGCCCTGAACGCGCTGGGGGTACCTCAGTCGTGAGCGGCAACCCCGCTGCCCGATAGGCACTCAAACCGCCATCTAACACCGCCACATGGGAATGCCCCATATAGCGCAGTAGCCACCATAATCGGGAAGCAAAGGCAAATTTGTGATCATCGTAGGCCACCACAAGGGTTTGGCTTGTTACGCCACAGCGAGACAAGGTTGCCGCCAAGGCCTCAACATCGGGCAAGGGATGACGGCCACCATGACTGCGAACGGGACTCGACAAATCTTGATTGAGATCTAAAAAATAAGCCCCTGGAATATGCCCCTCTGCATACTGCTGCCGCCCCCACTGCGGATCTGCTAGCGCAAATCGACAATCGCAAATCACTAGGTTGTCTGGATCTGGGTATGCTGCGAGTTGCTGCGGCGAAACAAGCATCATCTTGGGTGTCCTCCTTCTACCCCTTTACATCAACCCTTTACATTGGTAAGGGGGACAGCAATGCTGTCCCCCCTACGGGTATCGATGGCTTAAAGGATCGATGATTCAGTAATTTATCTTGTGATTATTTTTTTATGATGTGAGCGATGAATCTACATCCCACTTCAAGGGGAATAGACTCTATTGCCTAGGTTTGCCGCGAAACATGTTTCTCAAACGTCGCTTGCGTTTGGTGCAGCAAAGACTCTCGACTGTCACCACTTCCACTCAGAGAAGGAACCAGGTTACGAGCCTGAAGGGTCATGTGTAACTGTAGGTTAGCCACGTAGTCGCTCAGGTCTTCGCGAAAGGCGTGGGGGGTAACTTGCTGTGTACGGGCGTGCAAGAGGTTCTCCTTTCGTAATACTGCGTCACTATTCGACATACAAAAACCTATCATCCAACCTGAGTCGTGCTCTCTTTTTGCAATGAAGTGTAACCCTTGATGCAACACATTGTTGAGAAGCGTAAACTTCAGTAACGGTTCAGAGTAGGTATCTAGCGCTCCTGTTTATCCTACCTTGGTTTATCCTCCAAATGCAGGACAGGCAGAGCCTGATTTTTGCTTTAGTGTACGATTAAGAATAGTTAATCTCGTAAACAGCGCTCCCCTCCAAGTGCCTTCGATTAGACATTGGACGATTGATGCGGCCACTCTCGCACAGGGATCAAGACTGATTGACAGTTGTGGGTCAAAGCGCTTGCCAGTATTTCCATTCACAACATAGGGTTCTCATGGATCATCGGCAAATTCGATTTTGCGAAGGGCTGACACCACATCCCCCCAATGCCCCCAGTGCATCAGATTTACTGCAATTACAATCTTTATTTCGTGTGGCTGCGTTTTGGGCCCAAGAACGGACGCTGGAAGACTTAGAAATCGCGATCGCCCACAGCAAACCGGTGATTAGCGTATGGGATCAAGACCATCTGATTGGGTTTGCCCGTGCCACGTCCGACGGGGTGTATCGCGCCACCATTTGGGATGTGGTCATTCATCCCGATCATCGCGGCTCAGGACTAGGACGCCAGTTAGTCCAAACCGTCTTAGCTCATCCCCACATGAATCGGGTTGAGCGGGTTTACTTGATGACCACCCATCAACAACGATTTTACGAACGCATTGGATTTACCGTTAATTCCAGCGTCACAATGGTGCTCCATCAACAGGATCGCAGCCCTGTTTTATCCTTGCCTGCCGAAGCCACGCAACCCGGCAGGATCTAAACCGGATCGTCAGCGGAGGACACTCGCTGGCACCCCTGCACTGTAAGCACTATAAGATTGAAGCATCGGTAAAGGTCGTACGGTCACCATGCTGGACTATGATGTCGTTATTGTGGGTGGCGGGCTTGCAGGCTGTCAGGCTGCCCTGGAAATTGCACGCACTGCGCCACACCTCAACATTGCGCTGGTCGCCAAAACCCATCCCATTCGGTCGCACTCCGTAGCCGCCCAAGGGGGGATTGCAGCCACGCTGAAAAATGTCGATGCTGAGGACAGTTGGGAAGCCCACGCCTTCGATACCGTGAAGGGCTCTGATTACTTAGCCGATCAAGACGCAGTGGCTATTCTGGCGCAGGAAGCCCCTGAGGTCGTGATTGAACTGGAACATCTAGGCGTTCTGTTCTCGCGATTGCCGGATGGACGCATTGCGCAACGTGCGTTTGGTGGACATAGCCATAACCGAACCTGCTACGCTGCCGATAAAACAGGCCACGCCATTTTGCATGAGCTGTACTGCAATTTGCTGAAGTACGGCGTCACCATCTACGACGAATGGTACGTCATGCGCCTGATCTTGGAGGAGAATCGGGCCAAGGGCATTGTCATGTACCACCTCCTAGATGGCACCTTAGAAGTCTTGCGCGCCAAGGCGGTGATGTTTGCCACAGGTGGTTATGGTCGAGCTTTCAACACTACCTCAAACGATTTTGCTTCCACTGGGGATGGCCTTGCCATGACGGCTTTAGCCGGCCTGCCCCTCGAAGATATGGAATTTGTGCAGTTTCATCCCACGGGACTGTACCCCGCTGGAGTATTAATCTCCGAAGCCGTACGCGGGGAAGGGGCTTATTTAGTCAACAGCGATGGCGATCGCTTTATGGCAACCTACGCGCCGAGCCGGATGGAGCTTGCCCCCAGAGATATTACCTCACGGGCGATCGCCACTGAAATCCGCCACGGACGTGGCATTCATCGTGATGGCAGTGCAGGTGGGCCGTTTGTGCATCTGGATCTGCGACACATGGGCAAAGAGAAAATCATGAGTCGCGTTCCCTTTTGTTGGGAAGAGTCCTACCGTTTGGCAGGGGTGAATGCCATTGAAGAGCCGATTCCGGTGCGACCAACCATTCATTACTCAATGGGTGGTATTCCCGTTACTGTTCACGGTCAGGTGCGCCGTAATGCCACTGAACTAGTGGAGGGTTTTTTTGCCGCAGGGGAATCGGCTTGCGTCTCGGTGCATGGGGCCAATCGCCTGGGAAGCAATTCGCTGCTTGAGTGCGTGGTGTATGGCCGTCGCACAGGAGCGGCGATCGCCCAATTTGTGCAGCAGAGCGAGCTTCCGACAGTGAATGTCGAGGATTACCTAGAGGAAGCGCGGCAGCAAATACAAGCGTTGTTTGAGCAAACTGGCCCCCACCGCATTGGGCAAATCCGCACTCAGGTGCAGGACTGCATGACTGAGTATTGTGGCGTCTTTCGCACCGAGGGTTTAATGGAGACTGGACTGGCGCAACTGAAAACCTTGCAAGACGCGTACCAGTCTATTCGCCTTGACGACCAAGGTACCTGCTGGAATACAGAACTAACCGAAGCCCTAGAACTGCGCAATTTGTTAGTGGTGGGACAAATCATCATGGCAGGTGCCCTCAATCGTCGCGAAAGCCGTGGGGCCCATTTCCGGGAAGACTATCCCCAGCGCCAAGACGAAGCATATCTCAAACATACCCTCGCCTTCCTGACACCAGACGGCGTGCAGTTAGACTACATGCCCGTAAACTTAACGCTGTTTGAACCTCAAGAGCGCAAGTATTAGGTTCATTGCCTGGGTTTTACACTCCATTTTCTGGGTAATTGATCCTATTCAATCCCCTGGATCAACGATTACAATGCATCAGAAGACGATGCAGGAATAGCATCGAACATCGCAATCGATTTTTAGGGTTGAACGACTGCTCTATGTATGACGATATTCCTGAAGCGATTCGGCAGTCTGCATCTGTAAAAGAACCGACCAAGTCCAACCCGCCTATTGTGGGCCTTGCCCTAGGAGCAACTGCCCTTGGTGCGATCGCCATTGCTGGCCTCTTCTTTCTGCGACCCCAAGCATCTAACTCTCCGCAATCAGTCACGCAGCAGCCCAGCACCTCACCCACGAGTGCGACATCTGCACCCCCAACACCCGTAGCGACACCAGCCAACGACAATAGCAAACCTGACCAGTTATTGGGGCATCTGGCTTACAATGAAGCCCCGCCCTCGGAACTCGAACCCATCTCTGCCGACGGTCAAATTAAGCTGCGCAAAGCCGCCGCGATCGCCTATCGCCAGATGGCAGAGGATGCTACTGCTGCTGGGGTTCGTCTTGCGCCACTTTCTGGTTTTCGTTCTAAATCCGACCAAACAGACTTATTCTTTCGGGTTAAGGAACAGCGCAACCAAGGCGTGACCAAACGTGCAGAAGTCAGCGCACCGCCTGGATATAGCGAACACCACACAGGCTATGCCATGGACATTGGCGATGCAGATCGCCCAGACACCAATTTAAGTCAAAGTTTTGAGAATACCCCTGCCTTTGAGTGGCTCTCTAACCATGCAGCGCAGTACAGTTTTGAGCTGTCATTTACGCGGGACAATCCTCAAGGCGTTAGCTACGAACCTTGGCACTGGCGCTTTGTAGGCGATGAACAAAGTTTAGAAACCTTCTATCGCGCTCAACATCTCAACCCTGGTTCTAACTAAGCGTTGCCTCCATGAACCAGCTCTCTCTTAATGCGATCGCCCTTAGCCTCTTTGGCATGACCCTCTTTGTTTTGGTCGGGCCATTTCTCAACATTTCGCCCCTGTGGAGCGTGGGAACCATTCTGCTGGTTTTAAGTGCCGTTACGGTGGATGCCTTTCAGTTTCAATCTGTTGGACTCACCTTACTACTCGATGCCATCGCCCAGAAACTGCCACCGTACCGCAACCGCGTCGTGTGTCACGAAGCAGGACACTTTCTCGTCGCCACGCTTCTGGAACTGCCCATTGAAACCTACACCCTCAGCGTATGGGAAGCCATGCGTCAGGACGTGCCTCACTATGGGGGTGTTGTCCTTCAGACCCCCGACGGCGACTCCACAGAATGGCTCAAAGCCAACATCGAAAAGCTCTGTGCCGTATGGGTAGCAGGCGGCATTGCCGAAGAACTCACCTACGGTTCCAGTCAAGGCGATGCAGACGATCTGCAACAACTGCGCCAAACCCTCAAACGATTAGGTCTCAGCCTCAACCTTTACGAACAAAAAGCCAAGCGCCTCGCTCGCCAGTTACTGCAAACCCAACAAGCCAGCTTCCAGGCTCTGATTCCAAAACTAGCCGCACGCGACTCTGTCAGCGAGTGCTGTCAGGTGATACAGCAGT
>DATNQK010000601.1:0-3073 GCA_036704065.1 Stenomitos sp. | reverse complement strand
GGTATTGATCGATGGATTGAACCGCTTGTAAGGTTAACCGTCCCAAACCTGGCCAATTAAAAAAGTACTCGGCAATAAAGGCTCCGCTCAAAAGGCTGGCAAATTCAAATCCTAACAAGGTCACGAGGGGATTAATCGCATTCCGCAGGGCGTGAACATAAATCACTCGATTTTCGGGTAGCCCTTTGGCCCGTGCCGTTTGGATATAGTTTTGACGCAATACATCCAGTAAGTTCCCTCGGGTAATCCGCTGCAACCCTGCAAAACTAGTGATGCTTAACGCCAGGGTGGGCAAAATCATGTGCCAACCAATATCTATCACCTTACCCAGGGGCGTTAAATCATCAAAATCGATGCTGGTCATATTGCCCACAGGGAAAAAAGGCGTACTTTGGGCAAAAAACAACAACGCCAAGGCGGTAATAAAGCTGGGAAACCCTTGTCCTACATAACTCAAGACTTGCAACAGTCGATCTAAGAGGCGGTTTTGATGCACCGCCCCCACAATACCAAGAGGCAAGGCAATGCCCCAAGTGACCAAGGTAGAGGCGATCGCGAGCAGCAACGTATTCGGCACACGCTCTAGCAGCAAATCTGCTACGGGGCGTTGGGAAATAAAGCTATCCCCAAAATCAAAATGGGTCACTACCCGCCACAGCCAGCGAAAATACTGCTCAATCGGTGGGCGATCTAACCCAAACAGACGGCTTAATTCCTGGATGCGCTCCTCGGAAATTTTAGGATTCAGCTTGAGCAAATCCAGATAATTAGACGGAGACAGATGAATCACCGTAAAGCAGAGAGCGGAGGCAAAAAGCAGCGTTAGTAGTGCCTGTCCAAACCGCCGCACGACATAGGCAAAGCCATCACTATTAATAACCGCCTTGATCCACTGGAACAAACGTCCGCCCATTGATAGCCCTGGATATGAGGTTGGGAACATCGTGCCTAAACCTTTTGCCTTAAGACGTAAAGATGAACCAGCCCATAGGCACCCTTGGGGGGCTGTAAACCCCGCCCCAAGTCCTGTACTTTAATACTGCACTAAAGATTGAATGGGAACATCGGGCAATTTGTGCCGCCCCTCTAACCCAGTCAATTCAATAATAAAAGCACAACCGACTAAGCTGGATCCTGTCTTTTCAATCAGCTGAGCCGCAGCGGCGGCAGTGCCACCCGTGGCCAACAGATCGTCAACCAACAACACGCGGCTTCCAGGTTTAAAGGCATCTTGATGCACCTCTAGACAATCTGTGCCATATTCCAGCTCATACTCTAGGGCATGGGTTAGAGCAGGTAGCTTACCGGGCTTACGGATGGGCACAAATCCTGCTGATAGACGGCAAGCCAATGGCGTCCCGAAAATAAAACCCCGTGACTCAATGCCAGCAACATAGTCGATGGCTTGATCCGTATAGGTTTTGGTCATTAGATCAATTACATAGTTCAAGCCTTCAGCATTTTGAAGCAGGGTTGTGATGTCTCGAAACAGAATGCCCTCTTTGGGAAAATCTGGGATGTCGCGGATTAAAGATTTCAGGTCCATGGCGGTGATTTAAGAGGAAAACAAGATACAGAAGTTCAAATAAACCCTGATTACAGCGCTGCCCATCGTTTAAAGCATAGGCATGTACGGATACCCACCCAAAGACTTTAGGCTGGCATGATAAGAAGGCACGTCAGAAATCGTACACTAAGTGGGTGAACAGGGTTTACTGATTAAGTTACCCTTTCGGCCCTCCAAGCCATCGGCTAGAGTACGCGTGCAGACCCGCACACATGGATGGACCAATATTGGGTTAAAGTCATAACGTTTGATGGATAGCAACAAAACTGGAATGGACGGCAATAGCCCCACAGAAACCACTAATTCCTACGCATTGGCTGGCTTAATTGACCCGGATGTACCGGGACAAGTTTGTCCACGTCGGGCCAGAATCCAAATCGACTGGATGATCCTCGCGCTTGAAGCCATTGACCTCAACGCTACGGAAAATATTCGGATGGGGCTTCAGGAGCTTCAGCTGCAACCTGTGATTAAGAATCGAGTTCACTTGTGGCGGCTACGCAATACCAACCCGCTCCGTCGATTTAGCCACCGTCGGCCTTTGGATTTAGCGGAAGGCAAGTCATTGGTTGCTCTAGCATGCTATTTAGCACGCCGCCAAACGGGGACAATTCGCCAGTTATTACTTGCCAATGAACAGCTCAAACAGCAGAATTTAACGGTAGAGCATCATTTTGGGCTGTCTCAATATTTAGAGCGGTTTCGCGGTCATTTCTTTAGCCGCATGAATCCGAACCGCACGGTGATTGCACTGTACAAGTCCAATCCCAATCAGCTTAACGATTTAGCCCTGAGCCTTTTGAACCAAGTTTTATTTTGTACTGGAACCGCTGGCATGCAGCGTCTCTGGTCTAGTCTATTCGATGGGGAAGTAGCGTAAGCCCAACTATGCCTATTCAGCGTCAGTACAGTCTACCCAATTGTGTCTTGATCTTAGAAGGATTAAGCAGTTCACCGGATCGCGCTGGAGGCGATCGCCCTGAGTTATCTATTCTCACCCGGTTTGAGTGTTATTTCGCCCGCGAAAAGCAGGCCATTATTGGAGGTCGAGAACTCCTCGAATCTCTCTTTCGGGCTACAACGAATTGCGTACAATACGTGATCAGCGGTTTGCAATCATCTACGCATCGCAAAGGTGTCGATGGGGTAAAAATCGAGAAAGATGCCGAGGGCGGCTTTCATCTGTTGGTTCCAGCGGAGCTGATGTTTCAAGGAACCCCTGAGGCCACGGATAAGTCCGATCTCAAATTGCATCTATCCTCCATCCAACTGTTCGACCTGATGGAAGCAATGGATCAGTTGGCTGCAGATCAGCAAACATTACCGGATTTAACAACCGCAATTCAGCCGCGATCGCGTTCTGAAGTGGTTGCGGATCGTTCTGCATTGGAGCAATCAGCCTCTGTTGCGTTGGGAACCGTCAGCGTTGCTGTTGCTGCAGCGGCAGTCTTTTTCATCCCAGCGCCCAAGCTTACAACGCCACCCAAGCAACTCCAAAATTCTCCC
>DATNQK010000600.1:0-8027 GCA_036704065.1 Stenomitos sp. | reverse complement strand
TATCACAACTCGCACCCGTATCTGGTTTAATCCAGGCCGCAAAGAGTCTTTGTACATTGTGCCAGGCACCTTCGCGGTGGTGCTGTGGATTTTTCCCTCTTTGCTCGCCGCGATCGCTATGGTGCGCGAAAAGGAAAAAGGAACCATTTTGCAACTCTATGCTTCTAGCATGAGCGCGATGGAACTCATTATTGGCAAGGCGATCGCCTATATTGCAGTCGGCCTTTGCATGGCTGTTGGGGTGATTGGCTTAGGAGCACTGATCTTTCAGTTGCAGTTTGCGGGAGATCCTACCCCGTTTCTGGTGGGCACTCCCATTTATATTTTTGCCAGTGTGATGTTTGGCCTGCTGATTGGGGCACGGGTCAACGAGCAAAATGCAGCGGTGCAAGCAGTTTCTTTGGTGGGCTTTTTAACAGCACTGCTGCTGTCAGGGTTTATTTATCCCCTCAGCAATATTCCCTTTCCCCTCTCGCTCATTTCTAGCATCGTGCCTGCACGCTATTACATTGCCATTACCCGCGATGCTTTTGTGCGCGGTACAGGATGGGTTGGGGTCTGGTGGGCACCGCTCGCCATTTTCGCAATTGGGTTTGTGTTTTTTAACGTTGCACGGCGTTTGCTCAGCCGCATGCAACTGCGTACCTAAGCGCAATATCAACAATCGTGAAGGAATCGGTTCCAAAATTGTAACCATAGCCAATTTGCTGCCCTGAGGCATGATAATCCAAAGATTCGTCTTGAGCGTTGATTATGGAAGCTCTGTCTCATCTGTGCGAATCAATTAAAAATTCGCAGTTTACACGCTTGTTGGTGGTTGCGGGTCTGATTTTGATCCTGCTCATTCCCACTGCGATGTTGCAAGATCTGATCAACGAGCGTCAGTCTCTCCGAGAGGAGGCGATTTCTAGCATCACCTCTAAGTGGGGGCGATCGCAAAACATTGTTGGGCCTTGGCTTGTAGTGCCCTATGTCAAACGGGTGCAAGTGGACAAGACGGTGCGCACCGAAGTGAAATCAGGTGTTTTCTTACCTGAGGCGCTCAAGATAGACGGGAACTTAGAAAGCGAAACCCGATATCGCGGCATTTTTGAAGTGCCCGTTTATCGCACAGCCCTCACCCTCAGCGGACAGTTCCAACGTCCCGACCTCAGTGACTGGGGCGTGCGACCTGAAGATATTCTTTGGAATCGCGCAGAACTGAACCTTCAAGTGTCTGATGCCCATGCTATCCAAAGCCAAACGCAACTGGCATGGAATCAAAAACGCATTGACTTTGCCCCGGGCCAAGGCAAACTCGGCAGCAACAATAATGGTGGCAATAGCCCTGGCATCCATGCACTGCTCAAGGGTCAAATGGAAGGCGATCGGTTTGTGTTCAATATTCCTTTGAAGCTACAAGGCAGCGAAAGGATCGCCTTTGCACCCTATGGCAAAGAAACCGTTGCCACTTTAAAGTCGAACTGGCGAGATCCCAGCTTCCAAGGCATGTGGCTTCCTAGCAAACGAGAGGTTACAGGGAGTGGATTTGCGGCCACTTGGACGATTCCCTCTTTAGGCCGCAACTATGCACAGCAATGGAACAGCGAAAGTCCGGTGAGCCCCGAAACCATTAACGCCTCTATTTTTGGGGTGGATTTAATCTCCCCGATTGATCGGTACCGTCTAGCCCAGCGCAGTGTAAAGTACAACTTCTTGTTTTTGATTTTGGCCTTTGCCACCTTCTGGCTATTTGAAGTGACCGTTCAGTTACGCATTCATCCGCTGCAATACTTGCTGGTTGGGGTGGCGATGAGTCTCTTTTACCTGCTGCAATTGGCGCTGTCGGAACATTTACCCTTTGCGATCGCCTACGGTATCTCCACCCTGTCTGTGGTTGTTTTAATTTCTGCCTACTCAGTTGCCGTCTTGAGGGCGAAACAACGGGCAGGCATTATCGGCGCAATGCAGTTTGCACTCTACGGGTATTTGTATTTCGTGTTGGTCAATCAAGATTATTCCTTACTCATCGGCTCACTGGGTCTGTTTGGCTTCCTTAGTATCGTGATGTACCTGACCCGACGCATTGATTGGTCTACGGGTAACCGCAGTGCCACACCTTAGCCAACCGCTGCCCCATCTGATCAGGGCATTTACCTCGGTTAGCGTTCCTCTTCAGAGAGCCAAGGCGGAGCGGATTCAGCAGCACGGGGAATCACGGGTCTAGCGTTATCGCTTGGCTCAGGCACAAGTTCTAACTGACGCGATCGCGTTTTGCGTAAGGGGGTGGGCTGGCGTCGTCGGGCTACACTCTCTTCGGCGGTTTCTTCGGCCACCACTTCGTACAATAACGCGAGCTTGTGATCGTCGTTGCCCTTGCGCAACACTCGCCCAAGGCGTTGAATATACTCGCGGGTAGAACCCGTTCCAGAGAGAACAATGGCAATACGGGCGGCGGGTACATCCACCCCTTCGTTGAGCACTCGTGAGGCTACAAGGGTAGGGTATTCACCCGAGCGAAACTTACTTAGAATATCGTGGCGCTCTTTAACAGGCGTTTGATGGGTAATGGCGGGAATTAAGAAATCCTGGGAAATCCGATACACCGTTGCATTATCGTCTGTAAAAATCAGCGTTTGGTCAGGATAGTGTTGGGCTAACAGGTCGGCTAACACCCGCAATTTGCCTTCTGTGCCAAAGGCGATCGCCCTTGCTTCGCGATGGGCCAACATGGCCCGCCGCCCTGCTTTGGAACGGGCACTTTCACGGACGAACTGCTGCCACCCTTGCAGACTGCCCAAGAAGATCCCTTTGCTTTGCAAAAAGGCATTTCGGGTTTGGATGAGCGTATCGTAGCGTTCGCGTTCTTGGGCCGATAGTTTGACTCGAATCTGAACCGCTTCATGCTTGGCGAGGGCTGTTCCAGACAATTCCTCCGGCGATTTGCGATAAACCTGCGGCCCAATTAAGTAGTCGAGATCAGCATGTTTGCCATCAGTACGCTCAGGGGTAGCGGTTAAGCCCAGACGATACGGGGCGATCGCATACTCGGCGATGACACGATTAAAGTCGCTGGGCAGATGATGGCACTCGTCAAAAATCAACAGGCCATAAAGATTCCCCAAACTTTCGGCATGAATCGCAGCACTGTCATAGGTAGAAACCAAAATAGGCGTGCGATCGCGAGAACCCCCGCCCAGTAGCCCAATCGGTGCATCTGGGAACGCAGCCAGCAGATGTGCATACCACTGGTGCATCAAATCCAGCGTCGGCACCATAATCAAGGTGCTGCGCTGGATCAGTTGCATGATCAGTTGGGCCAGGTAGGTTTTCCCCGCAGCGGTGGGTAAAACCACCAATCCCTGTTTGCCTGCCCCTTGCCATGCCGCTAAGGCCTCTTGCTGGTGCGGGTAAGGCGTCATTTCTAGATGCGGTTGGAGGGTTAGCTCTTGGTAGGCTCTGGCTTCATCAACAAACGGCGTTTCGGTTCGATACAGCGATCGCATTAAGTCTCGATATTGGATGGCAGGCACCCGAAATTTCTCGATGCGATCGTCCCAAGTGGCATAGTCTAGCCAATCTTTCCCCCGAGGCGGAGGATGCAAAATTAATGTGCCGCGATCGTAAGTGAGTTTGGAGGGGCGCACTATACCGAAGCTCAGACGTTTGGTTCCTCTATTGTCATGGATAGAGACCGTTGCCAGTCAACTTGTAGAGGCTCTGTATTAGGGAAAGCCTTACAGATAAACTTGGCAATGCCGTCTTTGCTGTGATATTTTATAAACCTGCGGACGCATAGCTCAGTTGGTTAGAGCACCACGTTGACATCGTGGGGGTCGGTGGTTCGAGTCCACTTGTGTCCATTCCCTAAAAGCGTTATCTAGCCTACGTTTCAAGGCTTCAGATTTTTCGTGCCTTTGGGGTACACTTTGATTTACGTGAGTCTAAAGAAGTCTGAAAGCGTGATTCTGTCGTTGGCCTTGAGATCAAATTGTGATCATGGATGATCGCAAAAGTGCCCCCCGAACGCCCAAGGGTGCGGTTGCAATTCAGTCGTTGAAGGGCCGCTTACGCCTTGTCTGGAGCTATGGCGGTGAGCGCTATTTCCTGAGCTTAGGATTGCCCGATACAAAGTTGAATCGCAAGGCCGCTGAGATTAAGGCACGGCAAATTGAAGGGGATGTTGTAACAGGGAATTTTGACCCTACCCTCAATAAGTACAAGGCTGAGGGACAACGGTCCAGTGATATCAGCGTGGTTGAACTGTTTCAAAAATTTTCCGACTATAAATCTCGAAGAGTGGATCCTCGAACGCTGCAAAAATACGTTGCCCTGCGAGGCCATTTGCAGGATTTTTTTGGCCAGAAGGCGATAGGCCAGCTTCTAGAGCGAGATGTTGAGCGATGGGTTGATTGGATGCTGGAACGTGTCGAGGGTGTTACTCTGCGCGACTATCTCAGCCTAGTCAATGCCAGTTGGTTGTGGGCTATCAAGCAGACGTGGATTGAGGCTAATCCCTGGGCCGATACCAAGGTGAAGGTAAAACCGAAGCAGCGTCCGAAGCCATTCTCTAGGGAAGAGATTAAGGCCATCCTGGCGGCCTTCAAGGAACATCCTCGCTACTCGATTTATTTAGATTTTGTTGAGTTTTTATTTGGGACTGGTTGCCGGACTGGGGAGGCCATTGGTCTACGGTGGGGGCATGTTGCGGCAGACTGCTCAGGGGTTTGGATTGGTGAATCGCTAAGCAGGGGCCGCCGCAAAGAAACGAAAACCAACCGAGCGCGTGAGATATCCTTGTCGCCTCGGTTGGTGGAATTATTGAAGGCCCGTCGCCCGGCTGAATGGGAAGCTGACGATTTGGTCTTTTGCAGCCCTCAGGGGTTTGCAATTGACGATCATAATTTCAGAAATCGGGCATGGGTGGATGTCTTGCACAAGGCTGGGGTTGAGTACCGAAAGCCGTACAGCACTCGCTCAACACTGATCAGTCATTTGTTGGATATGGGGCGATCGCCTGCCGAAGTTGCAGAATTGGTGGGAGATGATGTGGCTACGATCTATCGGTTTTATGCCGGGAATGTACAGTCTAGGCCTAGACTTCCGAACTTGTTGGACTAACGCTTTTTGGGTTGAGCGCGTTGGATGTACGCCGCGATCGCTAGTTGGTGTTGATCTGGTGCGCTGCGGTTGCGTTGCCAGTCCAGTAACAGTTCACGATTGTAGAGGTGGCCCTTCCCTTGTGGGAAAAAGTGGACGCCCTCTTCCCAATATTTTTTGCGATAGCCGTGAACGGTTTGCGGATGCACCCTTAATAGGCTTGCGGCCTCATCCAGGGTGAGTTCATTTCGCTCAACGGGGGCCTCTGGCAATACCTGCCTAAGCTGCTTTACTGCCAGAGTTAACTCTTGGATAGCCGTAGTCATCAATAGAATTTCGTCCATTTATAGCTCTCCCTCCAAGTATCTGAACCGCGATTCCCCTGAAGCTGTAACCCCTAGGAAGCTCTCAATCCTTCGTGCCCATCGGCCTGTATGCCCAACGTAGAACACGCGTTCGCCGTAGTCCTGATCGTGTTTAATCAAGTCAGCGTGATAGCCATCGCTATGCAGGAATATTTCAATTTCTGGATTCTCTTCTAGTCGAAACGGTTGGTCATAGGCATAAGCCCTCATAACGTCAAAGGGATGCCATTTTGCGGTTCTAATAACTTGGTAGATGCCGCCTTTGTAGTGCTGCCATTTTCCTGTTTGTGGGTTAGTCATGCTGCCTCCCACTTTTGTAGTTTTGGCACTTGATCCGCCTGAGATGTTTTAACCCAAATAATTTTTGTCCCAACCCTTGGGCTTGCAGAATAAAGAATAAACCCTTTGTTTTGCAAGCTTTTCCTGTGGAGACACACAAGTTCTTTGCTTGCCATACCGCACAGTTCAGCAATTCTAGATAATTTGGTTTTAGAATTTTGGCCAAGCATCCGACAGACCAAATAAACACAAAACTGGCTAGGAGTCAGTTGTTTGAGGCAGTAGCAAACAAATTCAGGCTCTATGAGGCAGTAGCCAACAAGCTCGGGTTCTAGATTAATTGCTGCCATTGGTTTAGGCATTCCTCTCTCCTTCAATTATTCTGATCAGCCGTACTGCAAACTCCATCTGCTTTTTCACTGGAATCCGCGACAGATAACTATCCCAGAGGTGTCTGAGTTGCAGGTAAAACAAAAGCTCCTCTGGATTTACGCCTTGCTGGTTGCATTGGGCGATCGCATCCTCCACAAGCCTGTCAATCCGTTGGTCTTCGGTTTCAGGTTTGGCTTTAACTGCCTTGGGCGTTGACTCGATTTCGATTAGTGCTAACTGTTTCATTACTTGCCATCTCCAATAAGCTCTAAAAGTGGCAGTGGGGCTTCTGGCTTGACAAATTTCGTCTTGTGAAACTGAAACGCATCATCCGCCTTTCTGTCTGCCTGGAACGGCATTACAACACCCATTAATTGGCCATTGAGGATGATGTAGCCCATCTCATTTGGATCTTTGCCGCGAACTTCAACGCCATCCATTTTTAAGGCAGAGAATTCGGCACGGAACCAACCAGTGTGCAGCGGCAGTTTTGCCCAATCGCCAGACAAAAAGTTTTCTAGTTTTTGTGGCGTATCGGGCTTTATCTCTTCTGGGCCAAACCACGGACGCCCCGGCAAAAACCCTTCAGGGATTGGGAAATTCCGTAGCAAGACAATCCAGCCGTTGACAGCCACCTCTCCTTTAGAGGTTTCAACCCAAAAATCATCTGGGGGGATAGGCGCAGAGCCTTTGAATTGAGGCTCGTCATCGCATTCCCATGCCCAATCAACAGCTTCGGTGAAATTAATTACCGTTTTTGTTTTTAGTTCTGCAAGCTCGTGGAACTCTTGCTCAGTCAGCTCAAAATCTTTGACATCTATATCAACCGTCTCTTCAACCGTATATCGAACAACCAGTTTAGGCATTTTTAACCATCTCAAAAAGATTTAAAGGCGCGGGGTATAACGGGCCGATACCAAAATCGACCCATGCGATCGCCTGCCCTAGCAGTTCACCAGTGCGGACGACCGTGCCGACTTTTTTGGCCATTTGCTCTTGTGCTTGACGGACTGGCCTATTAACAAATCCCTGCCTGAAACGATAGGGGCGGTGGGATTTTCGGATTCGATAAGATCCAACGCTTCACGCCGAAATAGCTTAGGCACCGCATCATTGTCTATCCGCACTGAAATCAAATCTGGCAATCCGGTTGCCCCAAGTGCCTGAACAGTACCCATTTGATTCAGTAGGTGTTCCAGTGGTGGGCCCGCGAGTACAACACGAACGCGATCGCCAATTTGCAACTCTGGCAGGCCAATTTCGACAGCACGGGTCAGCTCGCCGTCGAGCGCATCATCTAGCTGGGGAAGTTCCACCGTTTCGGGGGGCAAGGCACCACACGCGATCGCGACCTGCTCATCTTCCTCATCGGGAGCATCTATTGTCTCGGGGGGTATCGGTTCCAGCTTCTTTTTACGAGTGCTGAATTTCGAGGCCTCCGGACAAGTCCCCCAATGTGCCGTCCCGTCTGGATTGCAGCACATCTTCTTTTTGTTCTGGGTCAACACCCAATAAATTTCAGCCCCACAACCTTTGCAGGACGCCGTTCTAGTCCCTTCCGGAATTTCAAAGGTTAGAGGCACCTTAGAAGCAGGCTTAGAAGGTTCGATTTTCTGAAATAAGCTCAACTGCTGCATCTTCAACAACCTTGCATTCTTTACAATCCATTGCCCCCCGAAATCAGGCAGGAAGTACAACCCTTCCTCGTTTGCTAGCATCGTGCCCCAAATCCAGTTACCCCCCGAAACGAGTTGCTGAGCCTTCTGCCCGTCTTTTGCCCAGCCGATGATTTTAGATCTTGGGACTAGGCGATCGCCTGTCACTAGTACCGCATCGTCGAGTTCATCCAGAACACGGTGAGGGGTGTAGGTTTGGCCCCAACAGTAGCTAGTCATCTGGCGAGAACTCCCAAGGGCACACTGCTCCATACGC
>DATNQK010000599.1:0-4281 GCA_036704065.1 Stenomitos sp. | reverse complement strand
TCTGCTGTGTTTGCTGCAATATCACCGATGAGGGGATTGAGCTGGGTGATCGCAATTTTCATAAGCGGGTTGTGCGGGTCCGGTTTCGGCCTCTGGTTTCGGTGAGCGGTTGGGGATGCCTATCTTTTAAGGTAAACCAGTCGAAGCCTGTGCGATCGCTCTTAGCAGACGGATTGGGTGCTCTGTGGGCGAGCGCCGCAGATTGGCCGCTGATTCAGAAATCCACTACACTCAAGAGTAATAACAGCGGTAACCCTGGATGGTAGTCCACAACCTAGCTTGGACTGTGCGAGACCTTGAAGCCATGCCCGACGATGGCGGATGGAGTCGCTACGAAATCATTGATGGAGAACTTTTTGTGACTCGTTCCCCTCATCTTTGGCATCAAGGTGCAAGCGGCCAGATCTACTTTGAGCTAGCACTTTGGTCTAGAGAGACTGGGCTGGGTCAACCATTCCTGACGCCTGGTGTGATTTTTACGCCGACCGATGCTGTGATTCCCGATGTGGTTTGGATTAGTCGTGATCGCCTTGCTAATGGGCTTGATGATGCGGGACACCTTACGGTTGCGCCGGAGTTGATGGTTGAAGTTCTTTCTCCTGGTGAACTGAATGCGCAACGCGATAAGGAAGTGAAACTGAAGCTCTATTCGCGTCAGGGTGTTCAGGAATATTGGATTGTGGATTGGCAGCAGAAAACGGTTGCGGTTTATCGCCGTGAAGAAGCTCAGCTTAAGCTTGTAAACACTCTTTTAGAGGCAGATACGCTGAACTCTCCCCTGTTGACAGGATTTAGCGTTTCAGTTGCACACTTGTTTTGCTAAAGGGCTGCCTGATCGGGAGAAACTCTAGTCATTTGTTTGAGCCAAGTATGCAACCGCGTGAAGAGAGAGCAACGTTACTGAAGGCAAGCGTTTAGATTTTTCCTGCATTTCTCAGTACTGGGATGCTGAGTACCCAACGTTCTCTCAAACATCTCCAGAGCTTGGCGGAAGAGTAGTTCGGCGTTGCTCAAGCGGCCTTGTGCTTTGTAGAGACCAGCCAGGTTGTGCAGATTGCGAGCTACATCAGGATGGTCGCCGTTAAATAGCCGTTGTGTCATTTCCAATGATTGGCGGAAGAGTACTTCGGCGTTACTTAAGCGGCCTTGAACTTGATAGAGATAAGCCACGTTGTTGAGATTAGTAGCCACAGCTGGATGGTCGCCATCAAATAGGCGTTGCATCATCTCTAGAGCTTGGCAGAAGAGGGATTCGGCATCGCTTAATCGGCCTTGTTCTTGGTAGAGATAAGCCAAGTTGTTGAGGCTGGTGGCCACAGCTGGATGGTCGCTATCAAATAGGCGTTGAGTCATCTCTAGGGCTTGGTAGTAGAGCCGTTCGGCGTTGCTCAAGTGGCCTTGTTCTTGGCAGAGATAAGCCAAGTTGTTGAGACTGGTGGCCACATCAGGATGGTCGCTATCAAATAGCCGTTGCCTCATCTCCAGTGCTTGGCGAAAGAGCTGTTCGGCGTTGCTCAAGTGGCCTTGTTCTTGGCAGAGATAAGCCAAGTTGTTGAGACTGGTGGCCACATCGGGGTGGTCGCCGTCAAATAGCCGTTGTCTGATTTCCAGTGCTTTGCGGTAGAGCGGTTCAGCATCGCTTAATCGGCCTTGTTCTTGGTAGAGATAAGCCAAGTTGTTGAGACTGGAGGCTACAACTGGATGGTTCTCATCAAAACGGGCTTGGGTCATGCGCAAGCATATCGCAAACCAATCCTTAGCTTGGTGGTAGAGTCCTTGCCCCTTATAAAATCGTCCTAGAGCAACAAAGGGCCAAGTTAGAAACTCGCCTGCCAATCCATCTGTATAACATTCGGCCATTTCCTGTACGTGTGGCAAAATGCTCTGAAACCCTTCGATATCGTTTTTGGTGGGGTTTTGTGGCATTTGGCTGGCCCCTACAAGCATTGCTGCTGTAAACGCTGATCGTAAGGGGGCCGCATCCAATGCCTGCACAGCCGCTGCTTCCGCCTCCTGCACATACTGCCGAATCAACGGGTGCAACCGACACCAACCAGGCCGCTCATCCTCAAACTGCACCAAAGAAGCATTCTCTAGCCGTGCCTTCAACCCGCCTAATGTATAGGTCTCCCCCTCCACCTGCTGCATTACTGCCTCAACCCAATCCCAAGCCACCCAATCCAGGGCAAAATAGCTGAGCAATCGCGCCACCTTTTGCGCCTCTGGCTCCAAGGTGTCCCAAGTTAGGTCAAACGCGGCTTTGACTCCCCGCTGGGCCACGAGATCGTCCTCTGGCGATCGCTCCAAGGCCGGATCCTCCATTCCCCTCGCCTGCAAACTGGCAAAAACCGTTGCGATGGTCAGATGGCGATCATGGGCCAAATAACACCCCACCAGTTCAATACCTAACGGCAAATAACCCAAAGCCGCGCACAACCGCTCCGCCTGTTCCCGTTCGCGCACAACCCGCCCAAATTGCTCCAGCGATGCCAACAGATTCAGCGCCTCCTCCGGTTGCAACACATTCAGGGCAATAGTTACCTGTTTTGGCAATAGATCCTGCTGTCGCGTTGTCACCAAAACCCGAAAGCGATCGCCTGCCGGCAACAGCCTCCGATCCTGTGCCCAGTCCACCGTATCGTCCAGGACTACCAACACGCGACCCGACGGTTCCCAATGCTGCCAGCACCACTGCAAAATCTTGTCCGGCTCGACTAATCGCTCCTTAGCCTGCTCCAACCCCTTCAGATGCAGATCCAACTCCGCCTTCAAAATTACCTGAGTCGCCACATCCCCCGTCCGTCCATTCAGCCAGCACACCCCTCCTGGAAACTGGGCCTGATGTTTTAGGGCATATTGTGTAGCCAACTGCGTCTTTCCCACACCGCCCATTCCCGCAATAGCCGAAATGACCGCACGCTCAGAGGTTTGGAAAATCTCATCGATCTGCGCCAACTCATCCGTGCGCCCCACAAAATGCAGCGCCGTGCGATAGGGAATGTCGTAAAGTGGCGTAACACTGTCGGAGCCAGAACCCGACGACTCCAGTCAAAGGGTAATATTTTGCTCTTGGATCGTAACGGGGGCGTTGTATACATTTGCCGCCTTCTGTACAAAGGAAGTCACAATCTGTTGTCCTTGAGGCTGGGCTTGCAACGCCGCCACTACCGCTTGGATCGCTGACGATAATTCCGCATCCTGGCTGGCCAAAGTTTCCACCTCGGCGATCGCATCTTTATAATCAGGTGTATCTTCCCCAGCTTCCAGCGCCTTTGCTGCACCCGGTCGTTTTTCCCATAACAGCTTGGTTACCTTGCCCCCTGCCTCTAGGGTTCCTTTCCCCAATGCTTTGCCCACTTCTTTAAACGTTTCGCTAAAGACCAATGTGGCGATCGCGGCTGCGGTAAACGTCATCGGTTCCATAGATGGTATTTTCGCCTGCAAGCTACTCCATTCCCATTTATAGCCAATCTTCTGATAGAACAACATTGAAAAAATGCGATCACCGAAGCAATAGAATGGGAAGCCGATTATTTTGCCCTCTTGTTCTTTCAACAGTCGTGAAGGCCGCTGAATTTTACTGGAATATAAAAAAATCTTCTCCCAGACGTGATAGGCTTTTCCCGGCTTTTGCATTGAATATCAAATGCGTATCAACAAGTACCTATGCCTCGCTGGATGGGTGGGCCTGAGTGGATGGACGAACCTAGCCCCTTTTGTCGCAGCTGCTCCTGCAGTTGCTCAATCCTCTGTTTCCAAACTTTGTTCTGCGCAACTCGGCGCAACCATTGATCGGATTATTCAACAACCCTCCCTAAATCGAGCGCATTGGGGAATTTTAGTGCAGTCGCTGCGCAATCCGAGCCTAACCTTTTATCAACGGAACGCAGATCAGCTCTTTTTACCCGCTTCTAATGCAAAATTATTGACCACAGCCGCTGCCCTTGTAGGGCTTACGCCTCAATTTCAGCGCCAAACACCCATTTTTGCCACAGGCCAAGCCCCCATCTTAAAAACATTGCAAGTGGTTGGCCAAGGCGATCCTAGCTTCAGCGATCAGCAACTAGAAACCGTTGCTGCTGCCTTACGAGCCAAAGGGGTGCAGCGCATCGATAGCCTGCAAGGGGACGATAGTTTATTCCAAGGCAACCCGATTGTTCCCAGTTGGGATTGGAGTGATATCCAAGGTGGTGATGGCTTGCCCATCAATAGCCTCATGCTCAACGGCAACGTGTTAAACCTTAAACTCTCTCCTCAAGCTCTGGGTCAACCGTTGCGTCT
>DATNQK010000598.1:0-4094 GCA_036704065.1 Stenomitos sp. | reverse complement strand
GGGCCAGACTCTTACTGACACCGGAGTTATCGATTTGCGGCTATCCACCCCGCGATTTATTGCTCAATCCAGCCTTTATTAAGGCCATGGAACAAGCGTTAACTACCCTGAGCACCCAACTGCCCCCAGACTTGGCTGTATTGGTTGGGACGGCAGAGGCCAATGACGCAGCCTTAACCCAAGGCGAAAAATCTTTATTTAATAGTATGGTTTGGATCGCAGAGGGAAAAATTCAGCGTCGCTTTCGCAAACGGCTCTTGCCAACCTACGACGTGTTCGACGAGGATCGCTACTTTGCCTCTGGCCGCAATAGCGAAGTGATGTCCTTGGACGGAATCAACATCGGCATTACTGTCTGTGAAGACTTGTGGAATGAAGATTCATTTTGGGGTCGCCGGAGCTACAACACTAACCCCATCGCCGACCTAGCTGCACAACAAGTCGATTTCGTGGTGAACCTATCTGCTTCGCCCTTTTGCTTAGGCAAACAAGCGGTGCGCGAAGCCATGCTTCAACATATGGCGCGTCGGTACGCAGTACCTATCTTGTATGTCAATCAAGTCGGTGGCAATGACGACCTCATTTTTGATGGGCGCAGCTTAGCAGTTAACCGCCAAGGTGATTTAATCGGGCGCGGCCAAGAATTTACTACCGATGTGCTGTGGGTCGAGTTCGATCCACAAAAGCGCGACGCGGTTTCCGCACAAGTGGCCCCAGCACTCTCGCCCATGGCTGAGTTGTGGAACGCTTTGGTGTTAGGAGTCAAAGACTATACCCGTAAATGCGGCTTCCGCCAAGCAGTGCTCGGCCTAAGCGGCGGCATCGACTCCGCCCTCGTTGCCGCGATCGCCGCCGCTGCTTTAGGCCCAGAGCAAGTATTGGGCATCTTGATGCCATCCCCCTTTAGTTCTGAGCATTCTGTAACCGACGCCTTGGCCCTAGCACAAAATCTAGGGATCCAGACGCAACAAATACCCATCAGCCCCCTGATGACAGCCTATGAGACTGCTCTAGAGCCGCTGTTTGCTGGCACCGAGTCTGGTGTGGCCGAGGAAAATATTCAAGCGCGGATCCGGGGCAATCTATTGATGGCGATCGCCAATAAGTTCCATCGATTGCTGATTTCTACTGGGAACAAGTCTGAACTCGCCGTTGGATACTGCACCTTATATGGCGATATGAGTGGCGGTTTGGCGGCGATCGCCGATGTGCCAAAAACACGCGTTTATGAGCTATGCCAGTGGCTCAACAGTCCAGATTCCGCCCCTTGGCTTCAGCAAATTGCCCTCAAAGCACAAGACCCATCAGCAGAGGTGATTCCCGACCACATCTTGACTAAACCACCCAGCGCCGAACTTAAGCCTGGACAGGTGGATCAAGATTCACTGCCGCCCTACGACGTACTAGACGATATCTTAGAGCGCTACATCGACCTGCATCAGTCCAGCAGTGAAATCATCGCCAACGGCCACGATGCAGCAACCGTGAAGCGGGTTCTAACACTGGTCAAACGGTCTGAATTTAAGCGCCAACAAGCAGCACCAGGCCTCAAAATTACAGACCGCGCATTTGGCACAGGGTGGCGGATGCCCATTGCAGCCCAGTGGGAAACCGAAATGCCCCTACCCCCTGCAACAACAGAAAGCTAAGGTTGTGCAGGAGGCGCACCAGGCACAGATTGAGGAGAAGCGGTTGCCGTAGTCGAAGGTTGAGTCAGCGATTGGGGATTAGGGTTCAACTCAGACGGGTTTGGGAGCGTGGGGTCTAAAGGAACCTGACCACCCGGCTCAGTGAGCGTTGGCTGCCCCAAATTGGTTACATCGGGATTGGACTGAGTGGTACCCGGTTGAGAATTCAGAGAAGGGAGACCAGGATTAGTATTGACACCATTGGGCAACGTCCCATTCTGCGGCAGAGGGATTTGGGTTGAGGCCCCGAGGGCAACACGGCTCCCACCTACTTTTTGCAACGTATCAATAAGTCGCGCTACCTGACCGTAACTCACGAGTTTATCGGCTTGAATGACCACAATGCCTTGAGGCTTTTGCTGGACGTAGGCAGTCAATATTTGTGTGAGCTGGTCATCAGTCACTACCGTATTTTCGACCTTGGTTTGCCCTAACGCATCAATCTGAACGGGCAATGTGTCGCTCAATTGCGTTTTAGCCGTTTCGGCCTGAGGCAAGTCGAGGTTTAAACCTTGGAGCCGCGCAATGTTCATTGCACCAAGGATAAAAAATACGAGAATACAGAAGATGACGTCAATCAGCGGCACAATTTCAATGCGGACGTCCAGATCATCAGGCTCTAAATAAGTCTTCATGCCAGGGGATGGTTACAACAGCAAACTGTATGGACTGCAATGAATCAGGCAGCAAAACAGCATTCAAAAGCACAGCGCACCTTAATAGCCCGGTAGGTTTTTGGGCGTGTAGGTACTCTTCGTGGTCGCAGCCGATTCATTTTGGTAAGACTGCAACCAAAATTGGCGATAGGTCAGTTCTAACTCATTGCCCGTGCGGCGGAAAATACGCGCTTGGTGGAACAACAGCCCTTGAAAGAGACGATAAAACGCCAGCGAGACAATGGCCACAATCAACCCAGCAGCCGTACTAATCAACGCTTCGGCAATCCCCAAGGGAACGCCAGACATGGAGGATGTACCAATATCGTTCAGGCGGATTGCGCTCAAAGACTGGATCAGACCAAGGACTGTTCCAAGTAGTCCCAGCAGAGGGGCGATCGCAATCACAGCTTCTAAAATCTTGTGTCCACGCCGCATCGAGTTCAGTTCTTCATCAGCTGAAGCCTCTAAGGCCAACCGAAAAATTTCAGGTTCTTTGTTTGCAAGTCGCAGCGGCGTATATAAGAAACGACCCATGGGTTGAGCGCTTGCTTGTCTGGCTAAATGCGTTGCCTCGTCCCAATCACGACGAGCAGCTTCCAAAATTTGATCGACGGTTTTACGCTCGCTGCGCAGAATTGTACTCCAGAACCAAAGGCGCTCGAAAATCGTACCAATGGACAAAATGGAGAGAAACAACAGCGGCCAAATGGCTAAACCGCCTTTTTGGATAAAGTCGACGAAGTTCACAGCAGTTCCTTAGCTTCAATGAACAAGCAGTTACACCAAAAGTATCAGAGAGAAACTGAATCCTTCCTCTCCACAAAGTGTATGATATCCTGCTCAGCTTAATACACTTTGCAACGTGATCGGCTCAATGAGGAAACCCACACCTTCCAAACTCGCCGTTCTTTGACAAGATAAAGGAGTCTGTTGAGATTAACCCATGAAATTCCCAATTCAGGCCATCTATGGTTGGTACCGAAACGCACTGCGCCATCCTAAATATCGTTGGTGGATTGTGTGTGGATCCTTGTTATATCTTCTCAGCCCAATTGATATCTCTCCCGATGTTTTTCCGGTCGTGGGCGAGATTGACGATATAGCATTGGTGGCTATTCTTGCAGCAGAGGTTTCGCAAATTGCGGTAGAAACGCTTAAACAGCGACGCATGGGAGCGAGTACAACCACTTCAAAAGACCAAGTCGCCCAAAAGACGGTAGAAGTGGATGCTGTTTCAGTTAAAGAGTAATTTGCAATGAATGGGCTGTCCGAGGCGGGGTCTTGGTTTGACTATCCCATGCTGGCGCAACCGCACCATACGGATTATTCCGGTGTGGTTTGGCATGGCGCTTACTTAACCTGGATGGAAGAGGCTCGAATTGAGGCATTAAACAAAGCAGGAATTGGCTTTGCCGAGTTAGTGGCGATTGGGTGCGACTTACCCGTTGTCGATCTTTCGCTAAGCTATCGCAAGTCCGTAAGGATGGGCGAATCTATTCGAGTCAGAACGCGATTAGATCGCATTGAAAAAGTACGCTTTCTTTGGACGCAAAATATTTGCGCGCTAGACAGTGACAGCTGCTATGTCGCCGCGCAGGTCGTCCTTGTGCCCGTTGATCGAGACAGTCGCCGGATTTTACGAAAATTTCCGCCTTTACTCGAAGAGGCGATCGCAGTCCTGAGGCCACAGACTGTCCTATAAATACTCAACCCAACCACAGAATTTGATGAGCCATAGAGGGTTTTG
>DATNQK010000597.1:0-2501 GCA_036704065.1 Stenomitos sp. | reverse complement strand
TATTCCGCCTACCTTGCAATTGCTGGTCTATGGATTTGCCCTCAATCCCGATGTCCACAGTCTTAAACTGGGAATTGTGGACTACGCCCAAACCAATGACAGCCGCGAACTGGTTGCGGCATTGACTAATAATGGTGTGTTTTTGCCCCAAGGCTATTTCTTGAGCGAAACGGCGATCGCCCACCAAGTAGAAACCGGGGCGCTAACGGCGGGGGTTGTGATTCCACCTGATTTTAGTCGTCGCTTAGCCCACCAAGACAATGCCGAAGTTCAGGTTTTGATTGATGGGGTCGATGCCAACACGGCAGGAATTGCGAGTGGCTACATTGCCCAAATGGTTCAGCAATACGCCTTGACCCATCTGCAAAACACCCCCAGTTTACCCATCTCTGCGGTCGTGACGTTTCTGTACAACCCCGGGCTGACTAGTAGCTGGTTTTTCGTACCAGGTGTGATGGGACTTGTGCTGACCCTCATCGGTAGCATCGTGTCATCCATCACCGTCGTCCGCGAAAAAGATACGGGTACGCTGGAACAGCTTTTGATGACCCCTGCTGCGGAATGGGAGATTCTGCTGGCTAAAATTGTGCCCCTGTTTGTGCTGCTGATGGGTGATGTGCTCTTAGCGCTCACCTTGGGCCGTGTGATCTTCCATCTGCCGTTTCGTGGCAGTTTGGTATTGTTTGTGGCCCTTTCAGGTCTTTATGTGTTTGTGGGAATCAGTGTTGGGATTTTGTTGGCAACGGTCTGTCAATCACAGCAGCAGGTTGTATTAACCACCTTTTTTATCAATTTACCGATGGTGCAACTTTCTGGGGCGATCGCGCCCATCGAAACCATGCCCTCCTTATTTAAAGCAGTGTCTTGGCTGAATCCTTTGCGCCACTATATTGCAATTGTGCGAGGCATTCTCCTGAAGGGCGTAGGACTAGAAGCACTATGGCCCAATGTTTTAATGTTGGGGCTATTCGTGCTGGCGCTGTTTAGCATCAGTAGCAACCGCTTTCGCAAGCAGCTCAGCTAATGCAGGGAATGGTTTGCTTTTGTAGGTGCATTGCCAGAAACGCCACTCTATTGCTGTTCTAATAACTGAAGTAGCATCCCAGAAATCCTCTATGGTGAAATACTCCTTTCCACTCCAAGCTTCAGATGACAAAGACCTGCACTATTTTTATGACACTCCTGGCACCATGCCAGGAACCCTTAAAATCAATCAAAATGCCAAACCCCCTGACATTGTTTTAATTGATTACAACGCGGAAGGCGCCTGCCGCGTCCATCTTGATCGGCCAGAAGACTTTACACCCTATCTATCATCACCTTCTGTTTCTTGGGTGGATGTGCAAGGATTTGGGGATGAAGCGCTCCTACAGCAGTTGGGTCATGTTTTTCAGCTTCATCCGCTTGTGCTAGAAGATGTGGTCAATGTGCCCCAGCGTCCCAAAATAGAAGAATACGACGATCAACTCGTCATTATTGCCCAAATGGTTATCCCAAAACCTAACCGGATGGGCTTCTGGCGAGAACAGGTCAGCTTGATTTTAGGCAAATCCTATCTGCTCACCGTTCAAGAAGAGCCAGACCACGATTGCTTCAATCCCGTGCGCGATCGCATTCGCTATAGCAAAGGAAGTATTCGTGAACGCGGTGCTGATTACCTAGCCTATGCCCTTCTCGATTCAATTATTGACGGATTTTTTCCCATCCTTGAGGACTATGGTGAACGCATCGAAGCCCTGGAAAACGAAGTAGTCGTACAACCGACGCCTAAAACACTGGACAAGATCCATCAGATCCGACGCGATTTGCTATTGTTGCGCTGCGCAATTTGGCCGCAACGAGAAGCAATCAACGCCCTGATCCGCGACGCAAACCCTCTTATTAGTCGGGATGTACAAATTTACCTACGCGATTGCTATGACCATGCCATTCAGGTACTAGACATGGTTGAAACCTATCGAGAACTCGCCTCTAGTTTGATGGATGTCTATTTATCATCGGTGAGCAATCGAATGAATGAAATTATGAAGGTGCTAACCGTTATCTCTACACTTTTTATTCCTATCACCTTTGTCGCAGGCGTGTACGGCATGAACTTCAAATACATGCCAGAGCTAGAATGGCGTTGGGGTTATCTAGCCGTCTGGATTTTAATGCTAACCATTGTTGCAGGTTTAATTTACTTCTTTTGGCGCAGAGGTTGGTTTTCTGCCAATGTTTAAGTGTTGAGGCAGTAGCAACCCTCACAGTCGGCAAGGGCGAAATACTGAAGTCGATTGCAACAAGAAAGGCGACCCCCACAGAAGTCCTGTGCGATCGCCCTAATCGTGACAGCAAAACACTTACAAACCCAATGGGTTATTCTTCCTCAACATTGAGTTGCTTGAGGCGAATATGCTTATAACCGACCTTAATTTCGAGTTCATCACCCGTCTTTAAGCCCATTTTGTCTGTGTAAGCTGCACCAATAATGATTTGGCCATTCTTTTGCACTGTTGCAC
>DATNQK010000596.1:0-5610 GCA_036704065.1 Stenomitos sp. | reverse complement strand
AAGATGAACTGCGGTTACGATAGGCAATCTTTATGCAGACAACTGATCAACCTGAGCGCAACAGTACGGTCAAAGAAATTCTGAGAGTGTTTCTAGCCCTTTCGATCATCATTGTGGGGAGCACGCACTTTACCCATGCAGATCAATATGCCAGGATTGTTCCGCCGCAACTCCCGGATGCCGTAGCAATGGTCTACATCAGTGGCGTGTTTGAAATCCTGGGCGGACTCGGTTTACTGATCCCCTATGTCAGTGTTGCCGCTGCTTGGGGTCTGATTCTCCTTTTTATTGCTGTGTTTCCAGCCAATATCCATCAGGCCATTCATAGCATTCCGATTGATGGCATCCCTCATCACCCTATGTTGTATTGGGTAAGACTGCCGTTTCAAGCCGTGCTTATTGCGTGGGCTTGGTGGTATACGCGCAATCCTCAAGGTCAACCCCCATTGCCCAACCCTGCGGTCAAATAACAGTTGTTTTACAAGCACCATGCTAACGGCTGGGCAGGACGCAGGGTTTCGTCTGCTTGGGTCTCCGTATCGAGTACATCCACCACATGGCGATAGATGGCATCGGCTTCTTCAGGGGAGTTGCCAATACTGGTAAGGCCAACTTTCCCAAACTCCGACAGACATCCCATCAAATGGAATACAGAGCCGATCTCGCTGCCCGACTCAAAGTGCAGGCGGTGGTGGGCCACAATGTCCATTAGGTCGTTGGGCAATAACCCCTTGTAATAAGGTTTTTGCAGATTATCGGATGCAACATAATATTTGGGAATGCGTTTGGGACTGGTGAATAATCCTGTTTCGATGTCGTAGTTGCCATTGGTCAAGAGTTTGAGGGTCATAAAGGGGTGCGTGGTTCCGCCCTTACGCAAGTTAATTTCAATGGCCTGAACATCCCATTCTTCTGTGCCACCTGCACGGCCTGATTTGGGTACGACCACAAAATCAACCCCGAAACGTTCGTAAACGCCTTTTTTTGCTAAATTTTGCCCAACTTTCATGCCTAAGACTTGAAGTTGCAGGCGATAACTCTCAAGGGCCGGAAAGCGACAGCCTAAGTACACCTGTCCATTGGGACCACCCAGAATTTGGTCATGAGTTGAGAGGGCTTCCACTTCGCCAGTAGGATTCACACGCCCTTGGAAGCTAGGCGAATATTTGGGATGGCCTTCGATAAAGGCTTCCACAATGGCACCCAATAACGGAATCCGAGCACCGTAGTGATCCCAGGACTCGGTAGCCGATTCGAAACGGATGTTCTGCAAATGGTCTTGGATCAAGGCTTCGCGCTCTTTTACGGTTGGGGCGGAGCTTAATTTCCCTGACATCGAAGCGAGTTCTAAAATGCCATTTCCTTCTCCAGAGAAGCCTTCATTGAGCTTGATTACAACACGGCGCAAATCTGGATGCCTTGTCCACAGTCGTGCTGTTTCATGAACCAATTCGTCAACGGTTTTCACGAGCGGGCTACCGTCAGGCAAAGGAATGCCACATTCTTCAAAAATCTGGCGGCTACCGCTTTTTGTGCCCCAGTAAAGGAGCTTAGGGTCAGCCGCTAGGAGTGGAATTCCTAGCTGCACCGATAATTCGCGCTCTAAAACGGTGGAGTTGTAGCACACCATATAGGCGCGATCTGATCGCAATGCCTTGCGGATTCGTTCCATCAACCGAGGCCGCTCAAGTATTTTCTGGCTCAGGGGTTTGAGAGATTGATCATAAAGGGGAACCAATAGCAGGCGATCGCGGGCATGGGAAAATGGAATCCCAGGCAGCAACTGTAAGTAATAATCAATCACGATGGGTGGCAGCGGCTGCGACATAACATAAATCAGCCGTGTACGCGGGTTGCGTAGCCGAATCAACGAAAAGAGCAATCGTTCTTCGTAGTGTAAAAACCCGTCAATTTTTTGTAGTTCCTCCTGATCGACGCTGAAGGAAGGAACCACCAGAATATCAACATCCCCTTCTTGATCCGTTTCGAAGGAATGCCAGCGATCGCGAAGGATCGCTTGTAAAGTCTGAAATTCTTGTGGAGTATCCGATCCAGACAATATAGCCATAAGAGAAAAAGTCCTACTGCTCAAAGGTAAGGACGGTACCGAGCGCTGCGCAGTAGCCCACTGCACGGTATCGTTGCATCTTCCTATCAGCAATCCTACCGATTCCTGTTGGCTGATGGACGACCTGTTCATGATCCTTCTCAGCAATCTTACGGATTCCTGTGGGTTAATGAACGATTGGTTCGTGATTCTTGGCATGTGGCCGTAGGTACTTTAAACCCGTCAAAGCAAGACGCAGCGTAAGTTCCGTAGTTTCCACAATTGACGGTTTTAAGGATTCTCTGACAACTTAGTAGTGGGGGATCGCCTTTGATTTTTTAATTAGATGCGGTTAGCAGGTCGACTTATTTTTTGGATAGCCCAATCAATGAACATCGTGACAGAACCGTTCGAACAACCCTTCCGTACATCGAAACAGATGTACCTCTCTTCGCAGCCTAACTATTTCGATCAAATTCGGATGCTAACAACCCATCCTTTTTTTACAGGGCGGTGTCCACAGTGCAAACATAAGCTTGCACTAGTTGCCCGCACACCAGGTCAATGCAATTGCCCAGCATGCGGGTGGTCTGATCAAGAAAACACCAACTCGTAGCGCCTTAATTAAGCTGCCTGAACGGCTTCCATTAGGGCCTGTCCCATTGCTTGGCATCCCAAAACGGTGGTGCCTGCGCTTTGAATATCTGGGGTGCGATAGCCAGCCGCTAAGACTTGTTGGACGGCTGTTTCGATGCAATGCGCGGCTTCTGGTTGGTTTAAGCCGTAACGGAGCATCATTGCCGCACTCAGAACTTGAGCCAAGGGGTTGGCTTTATCTTGTCCTGCAATATCTGGGGCCGAGCCATGCACAGGCTCGAATAGCCCAGGCCCAGACGCGCCTAAGCTGGCAGATGGCAACATGCCAATGCTTCCAGTCAGCATAGCTGCAATGTCGGAGAGGATGTCGCCAAAGAGGTTGCCTGTGACAATAGTGTCAAATTGTTTGGGCCAGCGGATTAACTGCATCGCCGCATTATCCACGTAAAGGTGGGTCAGTTCCACATCAGGATACTCAGCGGCAAGGGCCGAAATGCGATCGCGCCACAGTTGCGACACTTCTAACACATTGGCTTTATCGACAGAGCAGAGTTTACGGTTGCGTTTACGAGCTGTTTCAAAAGCTACACGACCAATGCGATCAATTTCTGATTCGGAATAGGCCATGGTATTAACGCCACGTTGTTCTCCCGATTCAGTGGCAAAAACGCCCCTCGGCTTGCCGAAGTAAATGCCGCCCGTCAGCTCACGAACGACCATAATATCAACCCCATCGATCACTTCTGGCTTGAGGCTAGAAGCATCGATAAGCTGTGGCACAATTTGCGCCGGACGTAAATTGGCAAATAACTCCAGCCCTGCCCGCAGGCCCAATAGACCTGTCTCTGGACGCACTTCACGGGGTAACGTGTCCCACTTATACCCGCCAATAGCCGCCAGTAATACTGCATCGCTCTGACGACATTGATCCAATGTTGCCTCTGGGAGTGGATGCCCTACGGCATCAATGGCAGCTCCACCAACGAGGGCTTCTTGAAACGTTAAACGAAAATTGCCTTGTTTTGCGGCAACGGCCTTTAATACATTGACAGCAACAGCCATAATCTCCGGGCCAATTCCATCGCCCGGCAGAACTGTAATGCGATATTCCTGAGTCATACAACGAGTTGAAAACGGGACGCTGAACCGGGGGAGCCTGCACCGTTTCCAGTGCATGAGTCGTCACCCACGCGATAACCATCATAGAATGCTTTGCCAACCCCTACTCGGATTCATGAACTGTTGTTGTCACTCAAGCCCAATGAAGGGAAACCAGCACAATTTTAGGCTGCAATCGTTCGTGGAGGAGAGCAGTGCTGGTTGCAAAAGCTACCGAGTGAGGGTTCAAGACGCTATAACGGAGTTTTACAGGCTTATGGGGGACAATGTTCGATGGTACGCCGGTTTTCGTTCTTACGAAATCGTTGGATAACTCGATTTGGGCTGGTGTTTGCACTGGTGTTGGGACTGACGACCTATGCCTGTGCCATTGAACCCAATTGGTATGAAGTTCGGAATCTGCAATTGACATTGCCTCGACTTGCACCTGAGTTCTCTGGTTATCGGATTGTCCATCTGTCAGATATTCATGCAGATCGCTGGATGACTTCCGATCGACTGCAACGGGTTGTGGGGCGGGTCAATCGGTTGCAGCCTGATCTTGTTGTGCTAACGGGCGACTTCATCACGCGATCGCCTGAGACCTATACCCCAACCTTAACGGCACTTCGTGCATTGCAAGCCCCCGATGGTGCAGTCGGTGTACTCGGCAACCACGACATCGCCTCTGGGGCAGAATTTGTGGCCCAAAGTTTGGCCAAGTCAGGTGTACAGGTTTTAGAGAATCAAGTCGATACCATTGTCCGCAAGGGAGCCGAACTGCATATTGCAGGTGTAGGAGACGTTTGGTATGGTCGAGCCCATCTTGAACAGATCATGCCGACATTGCCGGATACAGGGGCTGCCATTCTGTTGGCCCATGAGCCCGACTTTGCCGAAGTCAGTGCTGCAACTCAACGCTTTGACCTACAGCTTTCGGGTCACTCTCATGGTGGGCAGGTTTACGTGCCGCCCTTTAAGCGACTCGTGCCCGCTTTGGCCGATCTCTATCCATCGGGCCTATATAGAGTGGGGAGCATGTGGCAGTATACCAATCGAGGCATTGGCGCTTCGCCCCTTCATCTTCGTCTGAACTGTCGGCCAGAAATCACCGTTATCACGCTCAACAGTCCTAAAACTGCGCCATCGTAAATCATCTGTTTTTGGGGAGGCAATGCCATGTCGAAATCGAGGCTCTTAGGCCAGGTTTGCATTGCAGCGATTGTGTTAGGGCCGTTCTTATGGGGATGTCGGTCGCAGGAACTGCCTAAGGCAAAGGCAGAATCTCCCTCTGTTGAAGCGGCCATTGCACCGTCTGCTGTCCCCATTCGGATTCGCATTCAGGACTTACCGAAACCGTTTGAGACGGCTTCTGCGTCCAAACCGCCGCAAGTGTTACCCAGACCCGCAGGGGCCAAATTTCAAGTGCCGCCAGGGTTTACGGTCAATGCCTTTGCCCAAGGGCTCTCCCGTCCTCGCTGGCTCACCGTTGGGCCCAATGGCGATGTGTTTTTAGCAGAGTCCTACGATAACCGGATTCGGCTGTTGCGAGATGCCAATGGTGATGGTGTTGCTGAAGCGAACGCAATTTTCGCCGAGGGGCTAAATCAACCTTTTGGGATGGCGATCGCCCCTGATCGTCATTCTTTTTATGTGGCCAATACCAATGCAGTGGTGCGCTTTCCGTATCAAGTAGGTCAAGCTCGGTTGCAAGGCCAACCCGTTACTATCACCTCACTTACCGAGGGTGGATACAATCAACACTGGACCCGCAACCTGATTTTTAGCCCCGATGGCAAAAAATTGTTTGTGAGTATTGGGTCACAAAGCAACGCCGACATGGACCCCGCACCTCGCGCCACCATTCA